>JABWBJ010000486.1 GCA_013360595.1 Gemmatimonadaceae bacterium
CCGGGCTCGCGCGGTCCGGCTCCCCCGGCCTCGAGCGAATCCAGCTCTGGGATCGCCTGCTGAAGCGCCTCGTGGAGCGGGCGAGCCCGGACGTCGCGCGCCCCTGGTAGAAGCGCTCACCCGGCGCCCTGAAGCTGCAGGCCGACGATGCCCGTGACGATGAGCGCGAGGCACGCGAGCCGCGCCGCGGTCGCCGGCTCCTAGACATCCATGTCCTTCCACTTGCGGCTCATGCGCGCGAACACGAGCAGGCCGACGAGCGAGATGGCCCCGGCCGCGGCGAACCAGTACCAGACCTGATAAGGATGGTAGGTGTCCCAGAGGATCTGATTGACCGCGAGGGTGTCCTTGCCGAGCACGCTGGTCAACGTCTCCATCGCCTTCGCGCGCTCGACGCCGACGAATTCGGGCAGCTTGTCGACGTTGCCGTCCCACGCGCCCTTGCCCTTCACGAAGTCCGTCTTTTCGGCGAGGTACCGCAGCGCCAGGGTGGCCTTCTCCCCGGTCAGGCCGTATTGCCAGCCCGCCAGCTTGGCGCCGGCCGCCTGGCCGATCGCCACGGGGATGTTGACGTAGCCGAGGTAGAGCGCCTTCTTGCCCGGGGGCGCGATGAGCGAGAAATACTCCGTCTTCTTGGGGCCGGTGAGCATCTCGCCCAGCGAGAACAGCGCGATGCCGGCGAAGAGGACGTAGATGCTCATCGACGTGCCGTACACGAGCGTGCCGAGCGTCGCGATGAGGAAGCCGATCGAGATGGCGGTGAGCACGCGCATCCGGGCCACGATGGCGGACACGAAGACGACGAACACGACGACGAGGAGGGCGTTGAGGTTCAGCGCGTTCTCCTGCTTGAGGTGCAGCCCGTCCTTCGACAGCCACGTGGCGGGGAGCCACGTGTTCGCCTTCACGAACGGGGTCGAGTCGGTCCAGTCCGCGTAGAAGTTCGGCATGAGATCCCAGAGCTGGTAGAGCATCATCCAGAAGCCGCTGAACAGCACGATGATGGCGATCAGCCTGGCGTCCAGGATGTTCAGGACCGTGTCCTTGAGGACCTTTCCGACACCGGTCTTCTTGTCCGCGCCGGACTCCACCTCCTTGTAAGTGAACAGCATGAGGAAGTTGAGGGAGGCGATCGCGGCGCAGCCGTAGAACACCCAGGGCCACCCCTTGCCGTGCAAGAACCCCGCGAACGGCGGCCCGATCGCCGCGCCCACGTTCACGAGCCAGTAGAAGAGGCCCCAGCCGACGCTGGAGTTCTTCTTGGAGGTGGACTGCGCGAGGGTGCCCTGGATACCGGGCTTGAAGATGGCAGTACCAAAGGCCAGCGCCATGCAGCCGAGGAAGAATCCCCAGTAGGACCGCTGCGTGGCCATGACCAGGTAGCCCAGGACCTTGAAGCAGATCGAGAAAAAGATGGTGTTCTTGTACCCGTAGCGGTCCGAGATGCCGCCGCTCACCATGGGCACGAGCGACTGCACGAGCGCCCACCACGCGAAGATGGTGCCCTTCTCGGCCTGGCTGAGGTGGAGCCCGCCCGGCTCGTCGGCCTGGGCGATGTAGATGGGGATGACGACGCGCACGCCGTAATACGCGAGGCGCTCCCACATCTCCATGGTGCAGCACATCCAGAAGGAGCGCGGGAACGTCTTCAGCGTCTGCAGAAACGTGAGCTTCTCGACGACTTCCGGCGGCTCTGGAGCGGCGGGCGGGGCGAGGGGATTGGGGTCGGAGGTGACGTTCTGGGCCACGGCGCCTCGTAACACAGCTGCCGGTCGCCGGGCATCGACATTCGGCGGACCCGACTCAGGTCGGCGGACCCGACTCAGGTTGACCGCCGAGGAGGGGCGGACCTGACTCAGGTCGCCTGCTGGCCGGACCCGGGCGAGGGTGGCGGGTTGACCGCCGCGCCCCGAGAGCGAGGGTGGCGGCCGCCATGGCGCTGCGCCGGCACCTCCTCTTCCGCCCCGACGCGGCGATCTCTCAGCTCCTTATCTGCGCCGGCGCTCGCCAGCTCGCGCTCTTCAGCCGACGGCGCGCTGCGCGTGGCCACCTTGTCGCCGCGAG
>JABWBJ010000487.1 GCA_013360595.1 Gemmatimonadaceae bacterium
GGCGGGGAGGCCGGAGAGGCCGGGACGGCGGTCACGCGCGCGCAGCGGCCGGAGGTGGGTGCGCCGGCACGGGCTCGTCGTGCTCATCGCGGATGTCGCCGACCAGTTCCTCCAGCAGATCCTCCAGGGTCAGCAACCCCACGGTCTGCCCCGCGTCATCGCGCACGATGGCCAGGTGCCGGCGCTCCCGCAGCATCGACGACAGCACCTCGCGGGCCGGCGTTCCCGGCCTGGTGAACGCCACCTGGCGGATTCTCGGAAACTCGGCGCCACCGTTCTTGAGCAGATCGAACACGTGGATCATGCCCACGACCTGGTCCACCGAGCCGTCGTACACGGGGATGCGGCTGTACCCGGACTGCACGACGCGGCGGGCGACCTCGGTCGCCGGCATGTCCTGCGGCACGGCGAAGATCTCGGCCCGGGGCGTCATCACGTCGCGCACCCGCTTCTCCCCGAACTCCACCACGCCGCTGATGATCGCGATCTCGCCGGCTTCGCCGACGCCTTCGAGCTCGCCCTCCCGCAACAGCTCCTCGAGCGCCTCCTCATCGGTCGCCGCGGGCCGGGCCGGCGACGCCGGTTCGGCCCCGGCGGCGCGCCTGACGAGTCGGAGTCCCGGCCCGAGGAGCATCTCCAGCAGCTGGCGCGGCGGCAGGAGCACGGGGACGAGCTGCGCCGGCCACCGGCGGCCAATGGCGCGCGGAACGAGCTGCCCCGCGACCAGGAGCACCACCGCGTAGACCAGGGCCTCCCCGAGCAGGGCGAGCAGCGACCCGCCGGCTGCCGCCGCCAGGATCACGCCGGCCCAGAACACCGTCAGCGCCACCCCGGTGCTGGCGGCCAGGAGCAGACTGTGGGGCCGCTCCAGATACAGGGCCGCCGCGCCCGATCCGCTGAGCTGCTGTTCCACCCAGTGCCGAAGCCAGATCCGGCTCACCGAACGCACCGCCGTCGCGGCGGCGGTGAGCCACGCCACGATCCCGATCGTGAGCAGGAGCAGCGTCGAAGTCGTCATGCGGCGTGCCCCGCCCTGGCGTCCAGGCGCTCGAACGACACGCGCTGCACGCGGCGCCGCTCGACCCGCTCCACCGTCACTCGGAACCCGCCGAGGGTCAGGGTTTCCCCCTGGCGAGGCGCGCGCCCGAACTGCTCATAGACCAGCCCACCGACCGTCGAGATGTCCTCGCGCTCGAAGTCGGCGTGCAACAGCTCCGAGAGCTCGGCCAGCGTCAGGCGCGCCGAGACGCGCACCGTGTTGGGGCCCACATGCTCCACCGGCGCTTCCTCGACGTCGTACTCGTCGCGGATGTCGCCGACGATCTCCTCGAGGACGTCCTCGATCGTGATGATCCCCGCGGTGCCGCCGTACTCATCCACCACCACCGCCAGATGCGTCCGCGTCGCCTGGAAGTCCCGCAACTGGCGGTCGGCCGGCTTGGCGCGCGGAATGAACACCGCGGGCCTGACGAGTGTCGTCCACCCGCCGGCCGGTTCCTGGCCCGACAGCACCGAGGGCAGCAGATCCTTGGCGTACAGCACGCCGACGACGTTGTCAATCGACGCCGAATAGACGGGCAGGCGCGAATGCTCCGACGCGCGGACGTGCTCCACGACCTCGCGCCAGGCCGCGCGGCTGTCGATCGCCGTGACGTCGATCCGCGGCACCATGAGGTCGTGTACCTCGGTCTGCGCCAGCCGGAAGACGCCATTGAGCAGGACCTGTTCTTCAGCGGTGACCTCGGCCTCGGCCGCCACCACCTGCTTGAACTGCTCGGCGATCGCCTCGCGATCCTCATCATCCTCGGCCGGCCTGGGCAGGAGTGAGTTCAGCCCGCGGTCGATCCCCTCGCCGAGGAGCACGACCGGCGCCAGCATCCGTTCGAGCACCACGATCAGCGGCGCGAGACGCGTGGCCACGCTCGTCGCCCGGGCGTCGCCGTAGCTGCGGGCGGCGCTCTCCGACAGGCCAACCGCGGCGACGGCGACGATCAGCGTGATGACCGCCAGCGGCCAGCCCCGCACGGGAAGCCTGACGAGCAGCGCCGCGACCCCGGCCC
>JABWBJ010000043.1 GCA_013360595.1 Gemmatimonadaceae bacterium
GCCCGCCCAGGGCGGCGCGCAGCAGCCGGCCCGGGGCCGGCAGGGAGGCCAGTGGCGTCAGAGGCAGCATTCCGGTCGGTTGCGCTGGTCGAAGTCGGTCCGCGTCAGGCGGCCGGGCGACCCGCAAGGTAGGCCCGGTCCCCGGATGACGAAAGTCACGCCGGGGGGCAACGGGGGTTGCCAGGGTGGGATGAGCGGGGCTGGCCGGCGGGCCGATCCGACACCGGAATGGTGAGGCAGGTCCCCGATTCACGCCCCTGCCTGACGCCGCCCGGATTGGGGGCAAAGCCGGAGGGGGCGGGAACCGTGGTGGTCCCGCCCCCTGCCCCCCTGGTCACGGCCCGACGCCGCTCAGGACACGTGCAGGGCGCCAGTCCTCGCCAGCAGGAAGAGGAGGGCAATCAGGGTCGCCATCGCAATCGTCAGCGGCCCGGTGAAGAGCAGCCGGAACAGGCGATGGTCGTACCGGAGGTGCATGTAGAACAGGACCACGATCGCGAACTTCGCCGCCGACATGATGAGCAGGAGCGGGACGAAGAAGACGGAGGCGACCAGGGCCGGGATGTAGTAGGCCCACACCTCGAGCGCGGTGATGACCGTGAGAATGAGCGCCACCCACTTGTACTGCTTCCAGGTAGGGTGCTCGTGCGCGTGGTCGGGGTTGGGGTGCCCGGCGGTTTCGTGCGCCATGAAGATGCTCTCCGCTACTGGATCAGGTAGACGAGGGTGAAGATCGCGATCCAGACGACGTCGACGAAGTGCCAGTAGAGAGCGGCGATGTCGACCCAGACCGCGTCCTTGGGCTGAAGGCCGCGCTTCATGTCGATGGCCAGCAGGGTGCCGAGCCAGATGACCCCGGCCGTGACGTGCGCGCCGTGGAAGCCGGTGAGCGTGAAGAAGGAGGAGCCGAAGAGGTTGGTGCGGATCGTCAGGCCTTCGTGCACGAACGACGTGAACTCGTAGGCCTGGAATCCGAGGAAGGTGGCGCCCATGAGGCAGGTCATGAACAGCCACAGCTTCGAGGACGACAGGATCTTTCCGCTGAGTCCCGGCGGCACCGGCTTGCCGCGGTTCTCGACCGCGGCCAGGGCCAGCACCATGGCCAGGGACGACATCAGGAGCACGAAGGTCGAGACGGACGTGACCGGGATGTCGAGGATCGGCGGGAACGCCTGCCCCGTCGCCGGGTTCGTCCAGGCCTCGTGGGGGAACGGGCCGACGACGCTCTTCCCCTTGTAGATGAGGTAGGTCGAAATCAGGGAGGCGAAGAGCATGCACTCCGACCCGATGAACATCCAGATCGCGACCTTCCGGTTGTCGAGGCCGGTGGTCGTGAAGTGATGACTTGCGGTCTGCGTTTCGGCGTGGGCCATGTCGGGAATCGGAAATCGGGAGGAGGGAATCGGGAGGTGGGACTCGGGACGAGGCCATGGCGCTCGCTCCCTGGTCCCCATCCCCCATTCCCCGTCAGTGGGCGTCTTCCATCGGCGTCGTGAGCCAGGCGTACAGGAACCCGACGAACATCACGGCCCCCACCGCCATCATCGCGAAGGCGGCCAGGGTCTTCCCCGCGTACATCACGGGCAGGGACGAGAACAGCACGAGGATGCCGGCAGCGACCCAGAGGGGCTTGATCGTCGGGTTCGGCATCGGAATGCCGAGTTCCTTTGCCGACTTCCGCTCCGACTCGATGTGCATGGGCGCAACGTCCGGCTCATGCACACCGGTGGCGGTCACGTGTTCGCCGGTGCGCAGTTTGGCCTCATCCCAGCCGTCCATCGAGTGCGGGATGTCCTTCATGCGCTCGGGGTGCGTGAGGTCCCACAGCGGGTACCGGGACGTTACCATCGGGATCTGCGCGAAGTTGTACTCGGGCGGCGGCGAGGGGATCGACCATTCGAGGGTCGCCGCATCCCACGGGTTGTCGCCCGCCACTTCACCGCGCGTCTTGGACCGGAAGAAGTTCCAGATGAAGATCAGGAAGGCCGGCGCCATCAGGAACGCGCCCCAGCTGGACAGGAAGTTGAAGGTCTCCCAGCCCTGGCCGGCGTCGTACGTATAGATGCGGCGCGGCATGCCCAGCATGCCAGCGTAATGCATCGGGAAGAACGTCAGGTTGAACGCGATGAAGTTCAGCCAGAAGTGGATCGACCCCAGGCGTTCGTCCATCTTCCGGCCGTACCACTTGGGGAAGTAGTGGTAGATCCCGGCGAAGATCCCCATGATCGCCCCGCCGTACAGCACGTAATGGAAGTGGGCGACGATGTAGTACGTGTCGGTCTGCTGCAGGTCCGACGGCGGCGACGCGTGCGAGATGCCGGAGATGCCGCCGATGGTGAACATCGCGATGAGCGCGATGGCGAACTTCATGGCCGTCGTGAAGCGGATGGCGCCGCCCCACATGGTGAAGATCCAGTTGAAGATCTTCACCCCGGTCGGAATCGCGATCAGCATCGTCGTGACGCCGAAGACCGTATCGGCAATCGGCCCCATGCCCACCGAGAACATGTGGTGGGCCCACACGCCGAACCCGAGGAAGCCGATCAGGATCCCGGAGTAGGCTACCACCGGATATCCGAAGAGCGGCTTCCGGGAGTACGTCGGCAGGACCTCGGACACCAGCCCGAAGGCGGGCAGGATGAGGATGTAGACCTCGGGGTGGCCGAAGATCCAGAACAGGTGCTGCCAGAGGAGCGGGTCGGCCCCGGCCGCGCTCACGTAGAAGTTCGTCCCGAAGAACCGGTCGAACTGCATGAAGAAGAGCGCGATCGTGATGACCGGGAAGGCGAGGATGATCAGCCACTGCACCACGAACGACATCCACGTGAACATCGGCATGCGCATCAGGTTCATGCCCGGGGCGCGCATGTTGATGATCGTCGTGGCGAAGTTGAACGCCGCCGCGAGCGAGGAGATCCCGAGGATCTGGATGCCGAGCACCCAGAAGTTCATGTTCTGGCCCGGCGAGTACGCCTTGCCCGTCAGCGGGGTGTAGGCGAACCACCCGCCGTCCGGGGCGGCGTTGAACAGGATCGGGATCGTGATGAACAGGCCGCCGAACAGGTAGACCCAGTAGCTGAACGCATTCAGCCGGGGGAAGGCGACGTCGCGCGCGCCGATCTGGAGCGGAATCAGGAAGTTGAAGAAGGCGGCGGACAGCGGCATGATGACGAGGAAGACCATCGTCGTGCCGTGCATCGTGAACAGCTGGTTGAACACCTCGGCCGACACGGCCGTGCTGTTCGGCCGCATCAGCTGCCAGCGCATGATGATGGCCTCCACGCCGCCCACCACGAAGAAGAAGAGCGCCGTGTGGAGGTACAGCGTCCCGATCTTCTTGTGGTCGACCGTGGTCAGCCAGTCCATGATGCCGGTGCGCCGGGCGCCGGCCGTCGTGTACGTTGGCGATGCTGCGACAGTGGCCATGGATGTCGTGAAATCGTGAATCGTGAATCGCGCCCCGAACCCCGAACCCCGAACCCTGAACCCCGAACCCCGAACCCTGCCCTACTTCAACGCCAGCAGATACGCGACGATGTCCGCGATCTGCTGATCGTTCAACCCGCCGAGGGCCGCCGTCACCGGCTGCTTCGTGAACGGGTCGATCTCGCCGAGGCCCACCGCGGGCATGCTGGTGGACGAGAGCGGCTTCATGCGCCGGGCATTCTTGATCCACGCCGCGAGGTGCCGGGCGTCGTTCCGGAAGAGGCCGGCGCCCAGCGTGTGGCGCGATCCCAGGTGCGTCAGGTCCGGCCCGATGACTCCCGGAGACCTCGGGTTTCCCCGGATGCGGTGGCATCCGATACAGAGGCTCCGGTTGTACTGCTCGAATCCGCGCTGCGGATCGCCCGCCGCCAGCACCTCGTCAGGGATGACGAGCCCGTCCGGGATCGGCGTCTGAGGTACGACGTGCGCCGGCAGCTGTTCGGCCGGGAACATGTAGCCAGGGGCGAGGGGGAGGGCTGGCGCCTGGGCCGGCGCCGGATTCGAAACGGTCGCCGCCGACGCGCCGCCCGCGGTATCCGGCGCCGGCGGCGGAAACACCGCGTTCTGCGCCTGGCCCGCGGCCCAGCTCGCGAAGTCCGCCTCCGAGACGACATAGGCACGGAAGCGCATGTTCGCGTGCGAGGCGCCGCAGAATTCGTTGCAGCTGCCGTTGAAGGCGTTCGGGGTCACCGAGTCCGGCGTGAACCAGAGGTGGTTCGTGCGGTTGGTGACCGCGTCGCGCTTGCCGCCCAGCTGCGGAATCCAGAACGAGTGGATTACGTCCTTCGACGTGAGATTGAAGTTCACGGGGCGCCCGACCGGCAGATACAGTTCGTTCGCCGTGACGATGCCCTGCTCCGGGTACCGGAACTCCCACCACCACTGGTGACCGATGACGTCGATCTGGAGCGCGTTCGCCGGGGCGCCCGACTGGAAGCGCCAGATGGACCGAACGGTCGGCACCGCGATGAACACGAGGATGACCGCGGGCAGCACGGTCCATGTCAGTTCCAGCCTGGTGTTGCCGTGAACGTGCTCGGGCTCGGGACCGCCCGGCCGCCGGCGGTACTTCCACATCGTATAGACCAGCAGGACCTCGACAAACACGAACACGATCGCCCCCCACAGCATCATCGTGTTCCAGAGCTCGGACGCGTCGCGGTTGAAGTCGGTATGGTCCGTGAAGGTCGAATTCGGGTACTGGGGACCTCCGAGGCAGGCGGAAAGCAGCAGGGGCAGGGCTGCCGCCATCGCCAGGGAAGCCAGCTGACGCGGGCGAGAAGTCCGTGTCATTCGCGGTTCAGAAGGGGGTCGCTCGTGGAGGCCTGAGAATCCAGGCCACAGACCGCGAAAAGGTACGGTTGCCGCACCGGCAGGGCAAGCGCGACAGGGGGCCGTTCCCTCTGATTTGTAAGGGCTTAGGGAAGTTGAGTCGCGCTGCGTTCGCCGGCGACGGCCGGCGGCAGGGCTGGCCGTTCACGCGCGGGTCACGGGCGTTGCGCCGGCTTACCCCTCATCGGCCGACGCGACGGCGTGGTCCTTTCGGACGCGAGACTGAGCCGCGTCGAGGCTGACCCTGATGAGCGCCACCGACTCCCGCAGCGCCTGAACCCGCCGGGTCTCCGAGCCGCCCCGCGTCGACACCACCACCAGGTTGGTCACCAGGTCCGCGATGGGTTCGAACTGGGGCTTGAGCAGGCTGGCCAGCGGCGCGGCCGCCCGGTGGATCTGCTGCCGGAAGCCCGCCAGCGGCTGCTGGATCCGCTGCGCCTGAGCCATGCGTTCGACGATGCCGTGGAGCCGCTGCGTGAGCGTCACCGCCTGCTCGAGCGTCTCGAGCTTCGCGAGCCCTGCCCCATCAATCCGGCCAGGCACCCCTCAGCGGCCTCCCCTCACACCATGTTCCTCGGATTCAGCGCCTCGTCGAGCTGCGATCTCGTCATCAGGCCCTTCTCCAGCACGATGTCGTAGACGCCCCGCCCGCTCTCCAGGGCTTCCTTCGCCACCGCCGTCGCGGTGCTGTAGCCAAGCGCCGGCACCAGCGCCGTCACCACGCCGATCGAGTGCTCCACGAACCAGCGCAGACGGTCCGGGTTGGCGGTGATGCCCACGACGCACCGGGTCCGCAGCACTTCGCACGCGCTCCGAAGCTCGTCGATGCTCCGCAGCAGACGGAAGGCGATGATCGGTTCGAAGGCGTTGAGCTGGAGCTGGCCGGCCTCGGCCGCCATGGTCACCGTCACGTCGCCGCCGATGACGTCGAAGCAGACCTGGTTCATCACCTCGGGAATCACCGGGTTCACCTTCCCCGGCATGATCGACGAACCGGGCTGCATCGGGGGGAGGTTGATCTCGCCGAAGCCCGCGCGCGGTCCGGAGCTCAGGAGCCGGAGATCGTTGCAGATCTTCGAGAGCTTCACCGCGCAACGCTTGAGCACGCCCGAGAGCTGCACGAACGCGCCGGTGTCCGATGTCGCCTCGATGAGATCCGGCGACGTGACCAGCGCCAGCCCGGTGATTTCCGACAGCCGCCGGCGCACCAGCTCGGTGTACCCGGCCGCCGCGGTGATGCCGGTCCCGATGGCCGTCGCGCCCATGTTGATCTCGCGCACGAGCGTGAGCGACTCCCCGAGCCGGTCGACGTCCTCGAGCAGCGTGTGGCCGAAGGCCGCGAATTCCTGGCCGAGCGTCATCGGTACCGCGTCCTGCATCTGCGTCCGCCCCATCTTGAGCAGGCCTTCGAATTCGCGGCCCTTGTCCTGAAAGGACTCGGCGAGGTCGCGCAGGGCCACCCGCAGCGTCTCGATCTCGCCGTGGAGGGCGATGCGAACGGCGGTGGGGTACACATCGTTCGTCGACTGGCCGAGGTTGACGTGGCTGTTGGGGTGGAGGCGGGCGTAGTTGCCGCGCTGGTCGCCGAGCAACTCGAGCGCGCGATTCGCGATCACCTCGTTCGCGTTCATGTTGGTCGACGTGCCGGCGCCCCCCTGGATCATGTCGACCAGGAAGTGCTCGTGGTGACGGCCGGCCCGCACCTCGCGGGCCGCGCGGGCAATGGCGTCACACAGGTCGGCCGGCAGCAGGCCCAGCTCGGCGTTGGCGAGCGCCGCCGCCTCCTTGACCGCCGCGAGCGACTCGATCAGCGCCGGGAACTCGCGGAGCGGCGTCCCGGAAATCGGGAAGTTCTCCAGCGCCCGCAGCGTCTGCACGCCGTACAGGGCGTCCTCGGGAACGTCCCGCTCGCCGAGCAGATCCTTCTCGCGGCGAAAGCGGTTGCCGCCGAACCCCAGCGTTCGCCCACGGCCGACGAGCGTCGCGTCGGTCGCCGCGAGTCGCTGGGAGATGGCGCGCGCCGCGCGCCCGACCAGGGCGGCGTAGAGCGTCGGGTGTTCCTTCACCATCTCCTGCGCCCGGTCCTTCGTCAGGACGTACGCCTCCGTCGCGGCGAGCGTCCGGGCGGTCGTGCCGTGGGGCGCATCGTCGAGGAGGAGACCCTCGCCGACGGCGTCGCCGGGGCCGAGCGTCACCAGGCGAACGGGCCGGCCGTTGACCTGCTTTTCCACCGCGACCGCGCCGGTGTGGATGAGCGCGGCCACCTCCCGCGGCGCCCCCTCCTCGAAGATCAGCCGGTTGCCGTCGTACGACACGCGGGTCACCAGCTTGGCCAGCTGGTGGATCGCGGTATCGGTGAGCCCTGCCAGGAATCGCATCTGGCGCAGGTGCTCACGAATCGCGGACAGGGTCATGGAGGGAAGATAGTGCGGGAAGGAGGAGGGAATAGGGAACGAGGCGCGTGCGACCGGCGCCCGGAGCCTTGCGGCCCACGGGGGCGCGGGCACATTCCCTGCGCGCCCTGTCCGCCCCGCCTCTCGGCGCTCCACTTTCTCCCTCCCGCTCCATGCCCCACGCCCTCATGTATCACGGCGGCTTCGAGGCCAACTTCACGCGTCTCACGCCGGGCGCCCGCTCCTTCCTCGGCTCGGACAACAGCGAACGCGTGATACCCGAGTGGCCGGACGAGGCCGACGGCCTGCGCATCGGCTACATGGAAAAGCAGGGGAAGCGGTTCGTCGCCGTTCGCGTCATGGACGGCGCCGACGACGTCGTGCTGGAGCACGAAGTGCTCCTCGATCCGCCGTCGCACATGGGATACGGCAAGCGCTTCTCCCCCGAGCCGACCATCATCGAGGATGACCCGGCGAAGCAGCTGCTCCACGACATCATCGAACGGAACCCCGGCCAGCGGGCCCGGCTGTCGGCGATGAGAGACCGGCGGAACTGGGCGCCGAAGGCTAGGGGTTGAGCCAGTAGTTCATCTTCACCAGGAAGATGTTGTCGGGGCGGGTCTGGAAGAGCGCCCGCCGGTCCCGCCCGAAATCGAAGTCGCCGATCGGCTCGGAATCGCTCCGCCGCTGCTGCCAGGCGACGAACAGCGTCGAGCCCTCGCGCCATTCCCAGCGCAGCACCGCGTTGCCGCGGAGCGAGCGCAGGTTGAAGTCCAGGTTGGGCACCTGGCCGGCGTACGCGTTGAACCGGTAGGTGCGCGGGGCCTCGAGCGTCCGCGGCGAGCCGTAGTCGGCGCTGGAGAGGAGCGGCTGGATGTACGTCTCGAGCGTGAGCGTCGGAGAGAAGGTGACGTTGAAGCGGGTCTCGAGGCCGACGCTGGTCTGCCAGAGGGGGGCGAAGACGTAGCGCCGGCCGAACGTCGGAGCGTAGTCCGGGTCCGGCACCTGCGTGACGTACTGCGCCGGCGTGAACGACCGGCTCACCGCCGGCCCGGCCGACAGGTTCCAGCGCGTCGACGTCTTCACGCCGAGGCTCAGGCGCGAAGCCCAGCCCCAGCCGCCGTACTCGTAGTGCTGCGCATTGACGTGCAGGCCGGCCGTGAGGGGTCGCCGGCCATCCGTCGAAACGGCGACGCTTGCCGACGTCCACTGCGGCCGGAGCGCCAACGGTCCGCCTCTCGTCAGGCGGTCGTCGTACGACTTGAAGAACCGCTGCAGCTGCACCGTGAAGTTCCAGTAGCCGAGGGTCTGCGCCGACGCCTGCAGCATCGCGAAGTTGAGAATCGGCTGCCAGTCGTGGTTGTGCTCGGAACGGCCGATCAGGGAGACGTTCCAGCGGCGGAGCCGCGTCGAGGGTTGCAACTGGAGGTACGTCAGGACGGCCTGGGCGTCGGCCCGGTCCGTGCGCACGGCGAATCCGAGGTCGTTGACCTCGTACGTCGGGCTCACCACCGCGGCCCCGAGCGAGCCTCGCCAGTTCCGTCCCCCTTGCTTGGCGACGCCGAGGTTCACCGAGTAACCCGTCAGCGACGTGGCGTTCTCGTCCACCTCCAGGTGGTCGGCGTCCGGACGCTGGAAGTAGTGGCGTGACAGCCGCTGCGTCGCGGTGATGGCGGCCGTCGAGCCGCGCACGTGGCTCACCTCGGCGTCGCCGAAGAGCGCCCACGAGCGATTCCGGAACTCATGACGGAAGTCGACCCCGCCGGCGTACGCGGCCCGGTGCAGCGAGGCCTCCAGCGGCGGCGAGTCCAGGTCGCGATGGACGGCCGTGAGGATCCCGCCGAAGAGGGACTGGCCGCCGCGAAACTCACGGCGCGCGCGCCCCACGAAGTAGTTGGCCATCGGCTCCACGGTCGTGCGCGCGTCCGACGTCCCGTCGCGATACCGCGCTTCCTCGCGCGCCGTCACCGCTTCGAGCACCCCGATCGACCAGCCGGCGGGCTTCCCGGAAATCTTCGCCGCCCCGAGGATGGTCGTCGCGTCAGGCATGTCGCTCGCCGCCGTCGGCGGGCCGAGCGTCGGAGACCGGCCCACCCGCCGGCTGTAGAACAGCTGGCCCCCGCTCGTCCCCTGCGCTCCGAAGTCGAAGATCTCGCTCCCCTCGATGAAGAACGGCCGCTTTTCGTCGAAGAACGTCTCGTACACGCCGAGGTTGACCACCGCCGGGTCGACCTCCACCTGCCCGAAGTCCGGATTGAACGCAGCGTTCACCGTCAGGCTCGAGGTGGCGCGAATCAGCAGGTCCAGTCCGCCCTGGGTCGTCCATTCCGGCTTTCCGCGGTACGGATTCGCCCCCGGATCCACCCACGACGCCCGCTGCACGGTGTACGGCAGCGCCTCCACGCGCTTGCCCGGGCGAATGTCCTCGATGCCCAGCAGGTGGCCGTACTGCGGAACCCCGCCGCGAATCGACTTCGGGATGAACGTGGAGACGGAGTACTCGCGGTTCCGCCCGATGATGCGCTCGAACTGCACGCCCCACACCTGCTCGCGGGCGTTCGAGAAGCGCAGCTGGCTGAACGGAATCCGGTACTCCGCCGTCCACCCCGCCGAGTCCACCGTGGTCGCGGCCTCCCACACGGGGTCCCACGAATAGTCGTCGACGTCGATGGTCTTGATCTCGTCATGCCGAACGCCGGCCGGATTCACATCGAAGCCGAACGCGGTGCGATGGTCGAGGTAGCTGTCGATCATCACGCCGAACCAGTCGGAGTCACCGAAGTCCATGTCGCGCCGTCCGAGGCGGCCCACGATACGCCCCGTGTCGTACAGCCGCGCGCCCACGTAGAGGAAGGCGTCGTCGTACAGCACGCGGACCTCCGTGCGCTGACTCGCCGGCCGCCCCTCGTCAGGGTCGATCTGCGTGAACGAGTCGGTGACCGGCGCATTCGCCCAGGCGGCCTCGGTCAGCCGGCCGTCGAGCTGAATCGGCGTGGTCGTCCGCACGGCGCGCGAGATCGTGATCGGCCGGTCGTGGCCATGACCGGCGGGATCGCCGGAGGGCGACTGAGCGATGGCAGCCTGCGCGGCAACCAGCAACGCGATCGGAACGCACCTGTGCACGACGACTCCCGGCGGGTTGAGGAACGATGGAAGTTATCGAGCGGACAGACCGGACCCGACGCGCCGTGACCATCCGTTCCTCCCGGGGGGCAACCCGCGCGGAAGTTCGACGACCGGATGCCTTGCGGTCGGCCACGACGAGCCTTTCTTGTTGCTCGTCCTCCGCGTCACCCCATTCGGCCCCAGTCCCCCGGACCATGCTCTCCCGCCGCGACTTCCTGGCCACCGGCGCAACCGCCGCCGCCGGCCTCGCCCTCGGCCCCGACTCGGTGTCGGGCGTGCCAGCGCCCGTCGCCCATCTCCGGGCCCGTCCGCTCGCGCGTCCCGTCGTCGTCGCCTCCTCGAACGGCCTGCGCGGCGTGAAGGTCGCCTACGACCAGATCGTCGCCGGGACCGACACCCTCGACGCGATCATCGCCGGTGTCAACATCCAGGAGCTCGATCCGGAGGACCAGTCGGTCGGCCTCGGCGGGCTTCCGAACGAGGACGGCGTGGTCCAGCTCGACGCGTCGTGCATGCACGGTCCGACGAAGCGGGCTGGCGCCGTCGGGTGTCTCGAGGACATCGCCACGCCGTCGCTGGTGGCCAAGGCGATCATGGACTACACGGACCACATCATGCTCGTCGGCGCCGATGCCCGGCGCTTCGCGATCCGCATGGGCTTCACGCCGCAGAACCTGCTGACGGAGAAGAGCCGCCAGGACTGGCTCCGGTGGAAGTCCCGCCTCAACCCCAACGACTTCTGGCTGGATCACGACGACGACGTCCGCATCAGGTTCAGCACGGGCACCATCAACATGAATGCCGTCAACGCGAACGGTGATCTCAGTTCGGTGACCACCACCAGCGGCATGGCCTGGAAGGTTCCGGGGCGCGTGGGCGACTCTCCGATCATCGGCGCCGGCCAGTACTGCGACAACGCCGTTGGCGCCGCGGGGTCCACCGGCCGCGGCGAGTCGAACATCATGACCTGCGGCGCGTTCCTGTGCGTCGAGTTCATGCGCCAGGGACTGAGCCCGGAGCAGGCGGTCCTTCGCACCATGGAGCGCGTGGTGGCGACCACGCAGTCGAAGCTGATGGGTCCCAACGGCCGGCCGCACGTCGACCTGCAGTTCTACGCCGTCTCCCGGGATGGGCGCTTTGCCGGAGGCTCGCTGTACGAGGGACCCGGCTACGCCGTCTGCGACGACCAGGGGCCGCGCGTTGCGCCCTGCGTGTACCTCTTCAAGGCGTCGGAGCGGCCGCGGCGGGGATAGGCGCCCGCCGTGCCCTTGTCAGGCGGCGGCCGCCGGGGCCGCGG
>JABWBJ010000044.1 GCA_013360595.1 Gemmatimonadaceae bacterium
GGCCTGGATCGGCCGGCGCGCCCTCGGCGTCGTGACCGCCAGCGAGGACGGCCGGGAGCCGGAGACGATGCTTGGCAGCGCCGTACTGGCCGCCCTCGAACTCGACCGGACCGACCAGCTCATTCCGTGGGCGGCCGGCGCCACGCCGGCCGACTTCGCGCGGCTTGCTCCGGTCGTGCTGGAGACGGCCGCCACCGGCGACCTTCGGTCCAATTCCCTGGTCACGCTCGCCGTCGAGGAACTCGGGCTCCATGTGCGCGCCCTGGCGCGCCGCCTGTTCGGGGACGAACGCGCCGCCTTCCGGCTCGCCCTCCACGGCGGCTTGCTGGCGCCAAAGTCCCTCCTGCGGCGGCGACTCGAACAGCGCCTCAAGTCGATCGCGCCGGGCGCACAGTTGCTCACCGAACTGGTGATACCGGCTCGCGGAGCAGCTCGGATGGCGATGCGCGAGGCGGGGGTTCGCGTTTAGAGAGTCGAACGGCGCGGGGAGCGGAACGGCGCAGGGAATCGAACCGCGCAGAACAACTACATCGGCGAGATGTACTGCGAATACCAGCCCGTCAAACCGGAAACGACAGGAAGTAGCACTGCCCGAGACATCCGCAGCGGATCACCGAGCTCGTTCGGGCACGTGAAGTGCCGGCTCGTGGGGATAGCTGGCCGAGTGAATCTCCTGAACCCGACCCCCACGAGAATGAACTGCTTGTCCGCGGCGTGAAGCTCACACCGCCATGGACGGTGCCATAATTGTGGTAGGCAGCACTCCGACGCAGGCGACGCGGATTCCCTACTCCCGGTCAACAAAGGAGGATTAGAGTTGGCCGCATCGTTACGCCAACACTGGCGCTGATGCGCGCGCACCGACTGCCTGGCTGACTGGTCGGCCGTGGCGAAAACAGACGTGACTGCCGCGGCAGGAGGTCTTCTTGGCTTGATCGGTACCGGCCAGATTGCGAATCCCGCGGCGGTCCTTGCCGTGGGCTTCGCCGCAACGTCGGCGTCACTGATTCATGGAGTCTGGGAATCCATAAAGATGACCGTGTGCTGGCTCTTTTGATGACCACAAGCAGAGAAGTGTGAGCTGAGATTCCCAAGCTGGACGCGGGCGGCGACGCATATCGATGCCTTGACCTGGAAGGACACCGCGTCGCTCGTTAGCGAGTCGCATCCGTTGCGCACCGAGTGTAGCTCGTGCCGTACAATGCAGGACTATCGGATCGCTGTAAGGTCCAGGACTTGCCAGAGTCATGGGTCGACTTCTGGTGCACCCAGACGTGATCTTCGATGCAATCAACCGGAAGACACCGAACCGTACGATGGTACTGCCATCCGCATGCGTGCGGGACGCCTGTGGTCGCGCCGCACCTTGTTGCTTCTGGCCCAGGCCAGGAGATGAACCTCTCCGACGACACGACCTGCTCACGGGTGTGTGGTTTCTGTCAATGAGTAGCAAGGACTACGCTCCTGCGAACCAGGCGGCTTCTCCTCGGAACACCGGGCGCGAGAGCGGAGCGCCGATACTGGTACGTGTCCCGTTCTCCGTTGAAGAGGAGGCCCGCGCAATCAAGGAATCGCTTCGGCATGGGAAGATAGCACGGTATAATCAGGTGCTCGCTGTAATGGCGGCCACTGTCGGAGTCATTGTGTTGTCGCTCGGTCTTGGCAAGGGCGGCTGGGCAACCGGACTGGAAGATTCTGCCTGGTTCTTCTTCCTCTCGATCCTGTGGGGCACTTACACTGTGTTCATTCCATCCCGGCTCTTCGAGCACATGGTGAAGCGAAACGTCCCAAGGACTGCGAAGCCGCTCCTCTGCGAGATCGCCGCTGATGGGGTGACATTCGCTACTGCAACCGGCGCAGAGCACCTTACCTGGGACGCAATCCAGGAAGTGGTGGAAACGAACGATTTCTTCTTCTTCTACGCAGGACTTCGGCCAGCAAAGCACATTCCCAAGCATGCACTGTCTGCGGAGGACCTCGCAGGGATGTACGATCTTCTGGGAGAGCGATTCGCCGGAAGACCAGCCAGCCTGCAACTCAAGGAGTCGGGTCGGGAATAACGCAATCGCAACTCCCGTAACGGTGCGGCCACTCATGGAACCGGTGCCACCGGTGCTCGAGCGCTGGGCTCCACAACCGCCAGGCGACCGCAACAACCGGTGCCGACCTCCATCATCGCGAGCTCGATCGCGCAGTCGCCCGCACCCTGACCCCGCCGTTTCCGGCAGCGTTCAATGACCGCACACTGAACCGCACTCCGGTCAGCGGCCAGTTGGGCGGAAGCTACAACTTCGTGCTCACGTCAGGCGCAGGTTCCGCGGCGGACACCCTGACCAGCGTCAGGCTGCCCGCTCCTCCATCGCCGGGACCATCGACGCGTCCCACACCCCCTCCGACTTCGCGACGAACGCCGTCGCTGTCAGGTCGCCCCAGACGTTCACCGTGGTCCGCGACATGTCCAGGATCCGGTCGACGCCCAGCACGATCGCGATCCCCTCGCCGGGGACCCCGAACATGGTCAGAATGCCGACGAGGAGCGGGATCGAGCCCCCGGGCACGCCGGCCGCGCCGATCGCGGTGATCACCGACATCAGCATGACGACCACCATCTGCCCCATGGAGAGGTCCACGCCGAACACCTGGCAGAGGAAGATGACGGTGATGCCCTCGAACAGCGCCGTCCCGTTCATGCACATGGTGCTCCCGAGGGGCAGCACGAACCCGGCGATCTGCGGAGGAATGCCGAGGTTCTGTTCCGCCGTCGCCAGCGCCGTGGGCAGGGTGCCGCTGCTCGAGCTCGTGGAGAACGCCGTGACCAGGGCGTTGCGGATCCGGTTGAAGAACAGCCGGGGATCGATCCCGATGAGGACGCGCTGAATGACGGAGAGGCTGACCAGCGCGTGGATCAGCAGGGCGCCGATCACGACCAGGACGTAGGCGGCCAGCGGCTTCAGCAGGTGGAACCCGAACGCCGAGGTGACGCCGAAGATCAGGCCCGCGACGCCATACGGGGCCAGCCGCATCGCGAAGCCGACGATCCTGATCACCACGTCGTTCAGCGCCTCGAGAAAACCGATCATGGGTTTCGCGCGTTCGGCCGGGATCTGCGTGAGCGCGGCGCCGAACATGAGGGCGAAGAAGATGATGCCGAGCAGGTCGAGGTCGACGGCCGACTTCACCGGATTCCGCGTCACGATATTGACCAGCGTGCCGATGCCGAACGTGCTGGTCGCGGCGGCCTGTACCCGGCTGGAGGCGTCTCCGGCGTACTGCTGCAGCAGCTCCTCGCGGATCGTCGGATCGAGGCGTTCGCCGGGGCGCGCCGCCGCCACGATGACCAGGCCCAGCGTGGCGGCCAGCGCCGTGGAGAGGAAGAAGTACGTGACGGCCTTGCCACCGACCCGGCCGGCCTTCTTCAGGTCACCGAGTCCCGCGACGCCCAGCGTGATGGACGCAAAGACCAGCGGAATCACGATCATGAACAGCATCCGCAGGAAGATCTGCCCCACCGGGCCGGCCAGGTACTTGTTGACCCAGGCCACCAGCGCATGATCCCCACCTAACGCCTGGTTCGCCGCGATCCCCACCACGGCCCCGATCAGGAGGCCGAGCAGGATCCGGGTGTGGAGCTTCATGCCGCTGCCGGTGTTGCCGATGCTCTCAGACATGGATGGGGGAGCGATGAGCGATGAGCGATGAGCGATGAGGGATCAACACGGATGGGCCCGACGCCTGAGCGATGAGAGACGAGTCTCGCTCATCGCTCTTCGCTCATCGCTCGCTTCCGCAGCGCCGAGTTCCGGTACCCGTACAGGAAGTAGATCACCAGGCCCAGGAGCAGCCAGATCCCGAACCGGATCCAGGTCACGCGCGGCAGCTGAATCATCAGGTAGCCGCAGGCCACGATCGAGATCATCGGCGTGAACGGGACCCCGGGGACGCGGAACGGCCGGTGACGGTCGGGTTCGGCCTTCCGGAGGAAGATCACGCCGGCCGAGACGAGCACGAACGCGAACAGCGTCCCGATGTTCGTCAGGTCCACCACTTCGGCGATGTTGGCGAACGCCGCGAAGGTCGCCACGAACGTGCCGGTGATGATCGTGCCGATGTACGGGGTGCGGAAGCGTGGATGCACCCGCGAGAAGAACCTCGGCAGCAGTCCGTCGCGCGACATCGAGAAGAAGATGCGCGGCTGCCCCAGCTGGAAGACCATCAGCACGCTCCCCATCGCGATCACCGCGCCCAGGGCAATGATGAAGCGCGAGAACGTGAGCAGCGCCGGCGGCCCCTCCGCCTGCTGCAGGGCCGTGATCATCGGCTCCGGCGTCCCCAGCGTCTGCCAGGGCGCCATGCCGGTCAGCACCGCCGACAACGCGACGTAGAGCACGGTGCAGATCACCAGGCTCATGATGATCCCGAAGGGCATGTCCTTCGCCGGGTTGCGCGTTTCCTCCGCCGCCGTCGAGACCGCGTCGAACCCGATATACGCGAAGAAGATGATCGCCGCCGCCGCGCTGATCCCCTTGAATCCGTTGGGCGCGAAACCGCCCGTCGCCGGGTTGTTCCAGTTCTCCGGGTTGATCAGGAAGACCCCGATCGCCAGGAAGAACAGGATGATCCCGACCTTGAGCACCACCATCGCGCTGGTCGTGTTGGCGGACTCCCGGATGCCGATGATCAGGATGATCGTGACGACGAACACCACCGCCGCCGCCGGCAGGTTGATGATCAGCGGCAGCCCGCCGAGGAGCCGCGGCGCCTCCTGCCAGGCGGACGCGAGGAACTGCGTGCCGACGTCCGTGGCGCCGCCGGCCACGGCCGTGAACGCGTCATGCGCGGACCGGTAGTCCGTGCTGAGCCACGCCGGCAAGTGCACCCCGAAGTGGCTGAGCAGCTCCCGGAAGTGGCCCGACCAGCCGATCGCCACGCCGATGTTCCCGACCGCGTACTCGATGATCAGGTCCCAGCCGATGATCCAGGCGACGAACTCGCCCAGCGCGGCATACGCGTACGTGTACGCGGATCCGGCGATGGGCACCATCGCGGCGAACTCGGCGTAGCAGAGCGCGGCAAAGCCGCAGGCCACCGCCGTCAACAGAAACGAAAAGACGATCGCCGGCCCCGCCCCCGGCCGGAGCGGGTCGCCGACGATCGCCGTGCCCGTGGTGGCGAAGATGCCAGCCCCGATGGTGGCCCCGACGCCGAGGGCGGTGAGATGCCACCGCCCCAGCGTCCGTTTCAGTCCGCCGCCGTACGAGGTGTCTGCCTCGAAGTCGGCGACGGACTTTCGCGCGAATATCCCCCTGGCCACTGTGGGCCTCCGCGGGTCAGGCGTGGACGGGCTGCCCTGCGTCGATCCGCATCCCGTAGAACGAGCGCCAGACGAAGAACATCGAGGCCACGAAGAAGACGACCGCCAGGCCGTGGCTCAGCCCCGACCCGCGTTCGGCCGCCAGGTACACGCCCAGCTCCACGGCGAGCAGGCCGAAGAGCGTCGTGAACTTGATGACCGGGTTCATCGCCACCGACGACGTGTCCTTGAAGGGGTCGCCGACCGTGTCGCCAACCACCGACGCCGCATGCAGCTCGGTTCCCTTCATCTTGAGTTCGGTCTCCACGATCTTCTTCGCGTTATCCCAGGCGCCGCCGGCGTTGGCCATGAAGATCGCCTGGAAGAGGCCGAAGAGCGCGATCGAGATCAGGTAGCCGATGAAGAAGAACGGCTCCACGAACGCGAACGCCAGCGTGGAGAAGAACACCGCGAGGAAGATGTTGAACATCCCCTTCTGCGCATACTCGGTGCAGATCTCGACGACCCGCTTCGAGTCCTCGACCGAGGCCTTGGTGACGCCCTCCAGCCGGATGTTCCGCTTGATGAACTCCACCGCGCGGTAGGCGCCCGTCGTCACCGCCTGCATCGATGCGCCGGTGAACCAGTAGATCACGGCGCCGCCGGTGAGGAGCCCCAGCAGGAACGGCGGGTGCAGGATCGAAAGCTTGTCGATATCAGCGGTGAGGCCGCCGGTGAGCGCCATGATGATCGAGAAGATCATGGTCGTGGCGCCGACAACGGCGGTACCGATGAGCACCGGCTTGGCCGTCGCCTTGAAGGTGTTTCCGGCGCCGTCGTTCTCCTCGAGCAGTTCCTTGGCGACGGTGAAGTTGGGCGTAAAGCCGAAGTTCTTCCTGATGTCGCCCTCGATGCCCGGGATCTGTTCAATGGTCGACAACTCGTAAACCGACTGCGCGTTGTCCGTGACCGGACCGTACGAGTCGACGGCGATCGTGACCGGACCCATGCCCAGGAAGCCGAACGC
Organism: Gemmatimonadaceae bacterium; assembly: GCA_013360595.1. GTDB lineage: Bacteria > Gemmatimonadota > Gemmatimonadetes > Gemmatimonadales > Gemmatimonadaceae > JABWBJ01. The sequence goes on from JABWBJ010000044.1 coordinate 6,318, forward strand.
CACCAGGCCGAACGCGAAGATTGCCGGCGCCTTCATCAGCGCGTCCAGGGCACCCATCGTCGCCACCCACGATGCGACGGCCATCAGGCCCATGATTGCCATGCCCAGCCAGTACGCCGAGAAGTTGCCGGCGACGAGGCCGGAGAGGATGTTGAGCGACGCGCCGCCCTCACGGGACGACGAAACCACTTCGCGCACGTGGCGCGAGTGCGTCGACGTGAAGACCTTCACCAGCTCCGGGATGATCGCTCCGGCCAGGGTGCCGCAGGTGATCACCGTCGACAGCTGCCACCAGAGATCGGCGTTCCCGCCGAGGGTGGGAATCGTCAGGTACGACAGCACGTAGGTCAGGATCACCGAGACGATCGAGGTCACCCAGACCAGCTGCGTCAGCGGCGTCTCGAAGTTCATCTTCGTTGCGGACGCGAACGTGCGGCGCGAGACCGCGTTGCTGGCCAGGTACGACAGCCCGGAGGCCAGCACCATCATGATCCGCATCAGGAAGATCCAGACCAGGAGCGTCGACTGGATCGCCGGGTCGGCGACCGCGAGGACGATGAACGAGATCAGCGCGACCCCGGTGACGCCGTACGTCTCGAACCCGTCGGCGGTCGGTCCGACCGAGTCGCCGGCGTTGTCGCCCACACAGTCGGCGATCACACCGGGGTTCCGGGCATCGTCTTCCTTGATCTTGAAGACGACCTTCATCAGGTCGGACCCGATGTCGGCGATCTTCGTGAAAATGCCGCCGGCGATACGCAGCGCGGCGGCACCCAGCGACTCACCGATCGCGAAGCCGAGGAAGCAGGCCCCGGCCACGTCGGACGGGATGAACAGCAGGATGCCGAGCATGAACAGCAGCTCGACCGAGATCAGCATCATGCCGACGCTCATGCCGGCCCGGAGCGGGATCTCGCAGACCGGATACGCCTTGCCCGCCAGACTGGCGAACGCCGTCCGCGAGTTGGCCAGCGTGTTGATCCGGATCCCGAACGCGGCCACGCCGTAACTGCCGCCCATGCCGATCAACCCGAACACAAGGATGATCGCGATCTTCGGGACCGACAGCCCGGTCAGCAGGAAGTAGAAGACGATGATGACCCCGATGAACGCGAACAGGATCATCAGGAAGCGGCCCTGTTTGGTCAGATACGCCTTGCAGGTCGCGTAAATGAGCTCGGAGACCTCGGCCATCGACTGATGAACCGGGAGTTTCCGCACCGCCGTGTACGTCATCATGCCGAACAGCAGGCCGAGGACGCACACCACGATCCCGAACAGGAGGACCGTGTGGCCCGTCATCCCGAAGAAGTCGCCCTGGTTGAGGTCAGGGAGGTGGATGTTCACCTCGCCGCCGGGCCGGTGTTCGCGTTCGGCTGGAGCCGCCTGGGGTGCCGCGACCGCGGCTGGATCCTGGAGCGCTTCCGCGCGCGGCGCGAAAACGGACGCCGCCGCGCCCGTGAAGGCGATGGCGAGCAGGACGAAGATCGTGCGCTGGGCCAACCGTTTCATCAGTTCACTCTCGGAATGAGGAGTCCGCCGCAACCCGGGCGTCGGCCAGCACCTGCCCGGCCTGCGCATGAGCCTGGTCCTGCGCGGTGCCGAACGGGCCGAAACGATGACGCTGGGGGGTCGCCGACGGGCGGGTATGCCGGGACGGACCGGAAAAACCGGCGACAAGATATGCTGGCCGGCCGGGAATGGCCAGAGCCTTGCCGTTCCTAGCTTTACAGCGCTTCCATCCTCACCACGACCCGGGCCTTCACCGGCCGCCCGTCACGGGTGACGGCCGGCCGGAAGCGGAGCGCGAGCAGCATTTCGCGAATGCGCCGGTTGTAGCCGGCGTCCCTCGACGGGTTGAAGTCGATCAGCCGCGCTTCACCGGTCGTATCGACCTCGAACGTCGCCGCCATCCGGTAGGGCCTCACCCTCGGCGGCACGGGAATGGGCAGGATGCCGATCGCCAGTACGGACGGGGCATAGACCTCGTCGTCGCCCCCACCGGTGCCTGGGCCGACCGCCGATCCCCGGCCCGTGCCGATTCCGGACCCGACTCCGCCGCCCCGTCCAGGGCCGTCGCCACTCGTCCCGTCCTTCCCGGTTCCGCGCCCAGCCACGAGGTCGGTCCCCGCCGAGTCGGCCCTGGAGGCGGCGCTCGCCGCCGTGTCGGCTCGGGTGACGGCCGGCTCCGGTGGCGGCGGAGGCGGTGGTGGCACAATGGGCTCTTCCCTGGGCCGAACCGGCTCGGGCTGCTTCGGGACCGCATCGGCTTCGAGCTTCATGAAGGCCACACGCTCGGGGACCCATTTGAGGCGGCCCGGCTGCGAGTTGAAGCCGCCACCCCCGCCGCCAACCGGTCCGGGCCCGCCGGCGCCGAGCGCGAGGTCCGCGATCTGGCTCGTCACGAGCAGCGTGGGCGCCAGGACCGCCACGACCACCAGACCGTGCAACAGAAGGGAGACGAGCGTCGCCCGGGCCCTCGGTTCACCGGCAGTCGGGATGCCGATCGGGGGGCGATAAGGGCGGCGTTTCGGTTCCTGGGCAGGCGTGGGCGGCTCGATCATCTCTGGCGGTCACTCACCCGGGGAAAGACGCGTCCCGTGAGCACCCGAAACGTACTACGGCGGGCGAACCGTGGAGGTTCACCCGCCGCTTTTCACGCCGGACGAGCCGTCAGGTTCAGGGCGTCGTCTTGGGCGGAATACCGATGACCTTGACGCCACCGCCGCGCGCCACGTCCATGGACCAGATGATTTCCTGGTACTTCACGGTCGGGTCGCCCTTGACGAAGAGGATCTTCTCGGGGCGCGGGTCGTAGATCTCCTTGAACTTGGCCGGCAGCGCCTCCTTGGAGACCGAGGCCTTGTTGATCATGAACTGCGGCCCCGGGAGCACCTCGAGGACGATCTGGTCCGGGTTCTTCTGGTCCTGCTGCTCTTCCGGCGGCTTGGGATCCGGGAGCTGCAGGTCGATCGCGACCCGGGACATCGGGATCGTGATCATGAAGATGATGAGCAGCACCAGGAGGACGTCGATCATGGGAACGACGTTCGGTTCGTTCCGGAGTCCGCCAGATGCGCCTTCCATTCCTGCCATGGTCTTCTCCGGCTATTTCTTGGTGGGCTGGTTGAGGAGGTCGCCCTCCACCGTGGATTTCGTGCCTGGCACCTGATCGGACACGGCCCCCACGACCCGTACGCCGTTCTTGGACGCGATATCCATGGCGTCGATCACCTTGGAGTACGGCAGGTCCTTGTCGGCCTTGATGTACAGCACGTAGTCGTCGCGGTTCGCGTAGATCTCCTTCAGGAGGGGCCCGATGGAGTCCAGCGCGACTGGCCGCTTGTTGATGTAGTAGTTGCCCTCCCGGTCGATGCCGAGCACCTGATCGGTGTCCTCTTCCGGGTGCGACTTGAGGTTGATGCCCTGGGGCGGGTTGGCCGTGAAGCCGGAGGTAAGCGCCGGCAGTACGACCATGAAGATGATGAGCAGCACCAGCATCACGTCGATCATCGGAACGACGTTCGGCTCGCTCTTCACCCCGCCCGTGCCAACTGACATGCCCATCGAAGGATCTCCGCTGTGGGTTACGGACGGGCTCAGGTCACCGGGTTGTTGTTGGCGGCCTGCGTGTTGAACTCGCGGGTGAAGCGCGACCGGCCGAACTCACCCGAGACGCCCTTGATGAGGTAGTCGATCATTTCCTTCGACGTGTACGTCATCTCGGCGGTCAGGTTGTCGATCTTGGTCGTGAAGTAGTTGTAGAACCACACGGCCGGGATGGCGACGATGAGGCCGAAGCCGGTCGCGATCAGCGCCTCGGCGATACCGGCCGAGATGGCCGCGATGCCGGCGCCGCCGGAGGTGGCCATGCCGACGAACGCGTTGATGATGCCGAACACCGTGCCGAGGAGGCCGACGAACGGCGCCGTCGCGCCGACGGTGGCGAGAATCGCCAGGCCGCGCTTCAGCTGCACCAGCTCCATCAGCATCTCGCGCTCGACCGCGCGCTCGGCGGTGTTGATGTCCGAGACCGTGACCGAGCCGTCCATGATCAGGGGCTTCACTTCGGCCAGCGCGCCACCGAGCACGCGGGCGACGTGCGACTTCTTGTACCCCTCGGCCAGCTTGATCGCTTCACCCAGGTTGTCTTCCTCGAGGAACTGGGAGAACTCGGGCGCGAACTTGATCGTCTCCTTCTGCGCCTTGCGCATGTTCCACCACTTCCCGATGGCCACCGACATCGACCAGACGGACATGAAGAGGAGGACGACCCACAGGAACTTGCCGAAGGCCGGCGTCTGCTCCCAGATGTGAGCAAAATCGAGATTCATAACTCACTCCACCACAGGTTGGGGAAACGGGGAAGGACTACTTGACGATCGCGAAGGAAAACGGCTGCTGCACCAGCTGGCGAACCTTCTTGTCACCGACTTCGGCGGGAATGAACCGCATGCGCGGCAGCGCATTCTTCACGGCCGTGGCGAAGAGATCGTGCGTGGCGCGAATGACCTTGAACGAAGACACGTCGGCCCGGCCGGTCGTGTCGACGACGAACGAGACCAGTGCTTCACCCTCCACGCCCGCCTGCCGGAGAATGTCCGGGTACTGCGGCGTGGGCGAGTTCGGCGCCTGCATCACCGGCTTTTCGACCTGGAACTCGAAGTACGTGTTGTCCTCGCGGACCTCGACCTTCTTCTCGACGCCGGTCGAGAAGCCGCCGGCCTGACCCTTGCCCGTGAAGTCCATCTCGTTCGTCACGCGCCGGGTGAGGTCGATATCGGGGAGGACGTTCGGAATCTCCACCGGGGCGGTGAGCACCTGGAACCCCTTGGGCGGCGGCGGCGCGGCCACGAGCTCCGGCGGCGGCGGCTCCTTGGGCTTCGGCGCCTCTTCCTTCTTCACTTCGACGAAATCCACCTTCTCCTGCTTGGGTCCGTCGTCCTGCTGCGCGGCCTGGGAACCCGTGTAGATCACCAGCAGGATGAGCCCGTAGTGCGCGATGAACGAGAAGATCGTTCCGCCCGTTCGGCGGGACCGAACCCGCTTGGACTCAACGAGATTGTTGAACATGGCCCTCGACCTGGTCGGTGAGCGACAGTCTTTCGCGACGGGAGGATTCTACGGGCCCAGCCTGAAGCCGGAATGGTGGCAACATTAGGTTTCGATGAAACCACCCGGCCCGTCGGGCGCTTCCCGACCGGCCATGGGCAGGCGGCAGCGGCCGGCAGACCGACGCCCGGACCCGGCCCTCAGGACGCGTCGCC
>JABWBJ010000045.1 GCA_013360595.1 Gemmatimonadaceae bacterium
GCCCTGTCCCGCGCCGGGGCGTTCATCCGCCAGCGGGCGAAGAGCAGCATCCGCAGGCGCAGGGGCGCCTCGCGCCCGGGCAACCCGCCGCACTCGCACACCGGATACCTGCGGAACTTCATCTTCTTCGGCTACGAGCCGGCTACGGAATCCGTGGTCATCGGCCCGGTGAAACTGAATCAGAAGAACACGGAAGCGCCGCGGACGCTCGAGCACGGCGGGACGACGGTGATTACCGAGTTCCGAAACGGTCGAATCGTGCGGCGGAAGGTGACCATCGCCCCGCGGCGGTACATGGGACCGGCCCTGGACGCGGAACAGGACAACATCCCCCGGCAGTGGGCCGGGGTGGTCGTGGAGTAGGCTGGAGACCGGAGGCTGGAGACTGTGGGCGCACGGGCCAATCGTCGTGCTTCGCTACCGCCTACAGCCTCCAGCCTAAGGCCTAACGTATGGCTGATACCCGTGGCATACGAGCCGGGCGGGCGTTCGTCGAGCTCGGCGTCAACGACAAGCTTACCTCGGCGCTCAAAGCCGCCGAGAAGCGGCTCCGTGCTTTCGGCAGCAGCGTGCGCGACATCGGCCTGAAACTCTTCGCCGTCGGGTCGGCGGTCACGGGCGCGTTCCTGACCACCGCCAAGATCTTCAGCGACGTCGGCGATGCTTTGGACAAGATGGCCGGGCGCACGGGCGTGGGCGTCGAGGCCTTGTCCGAGATCGGCTTCGCGGCCGAGCAGTCCGGCGCGGACATGGAGACCCTGGAGAAGGGCCTCCGCGCCATGCAGCGCACCATCGTCGAAGCCGGCAGCGGCTCGAAGACCGCGGCCGATGCGCTGGGCCGGCTCGGACTCAGCGTCGATGAGCTCCTGGCGCTTTCGCCCGAACGCCAGTTCAAGGCGATTGCCGATCAGCTCGCGCGGGTCACCGACCCCACGATCCGCGCCGCCACCGCCCTGGACATCTTCTCCCGCGCCGGCACGCAGCTCCTCCCGCTGATGGCCGAGGGCGCCGCGGGCATCGAAGCGCTCCAAAGCCAGGCCCGCGAGTTCGGCCTGACCATCGGCACCCAGGACGCCCAGGCCGCGGCCCTGCTCAACGATACCGTCAACATCCTGTGGCGCACGCTCAAGAACGTCGGCTTCACCCTCGGGTCGGCGCTCGCGCCGCTCCTGACCGACATGGCCGACAAAATAGCCCGTATGAGCGCGGGTGTCGCCGAATGGGTGCGGCAGAACAAGCCGCTCATCGTCAGCACATTCAAGGTCGCCGTCGGTGTTACCGCCGTCGGCGCGGCGATGATCGGCCTGGGCACGGCCATCGTCGGCGCGGGTGCAGTATTGGGATCGTTGGCCGCGGCGGTAACCGCCGTCGGATCGGTGATCGGCGCGCTGGTCTCTCCCATCGGCCTCGCTGTTGCCAGCCTGGCCGTCCTCGGCGGCGCGATCGTCAAGTACTCGCAGGTCGGCGCCGAGGCGCTCAAGTGGTTCGGGGATCAGTTCGGCAAACTCCGCGACTTCATCGGCGACGTGCTCGCGGGCATCCGTGACGCCATGCTCGCCGGCGACGTGGCCCTGGCGGGCCGCATCCTGTGGCTGACCCTGAAGGTCGCGTGGCAGAAAGGCGTCACCGAACTCAATGTCATCTGGACCAAGGCCAAGACCTTCTTTCTGGAGATTGGCCACAAGATGTGGTTCGGGATCCTCAAGTCCGCGGAGAACGCCTGGAGCAAGCTGCGCAGCGCCTGGGTCGAGACGGTGAGCTTCATGGCCTCGGTGCTGGCCGACTTCGGCAGCAGTTTCTCCATCATCTTCGAGATGCTCAAGGGCGGGGCCGAGGAGGTCGGCGCGACGCTGCGCGGCGCGGTCGACGATTCGTTCGACTGGCAGCAGGCGGTCCTGGACATCGACCGCAAGGTCACCGAACGCATCGCGGGCATCGCCGGCGAGCACGGAGCTCGGCTGGATGAGATCGCCCAGCGTCGCGCCGCGGCGCTCGAAGAAGAGGAGCGCCTGCACAAAGGCGCGATGGAGATCCTGCGCCAACGTGAGGACGAAGCCCTTGCGCGCCTGCGCGAGGGCCGGACCGCAGGCGCCTCGAAATCCGAAGCCGAGTTGGCCCGCCTTCGCGCCGAGCTCGCCGACGCGATCGCTGCGGCGCGAGCCGGCGCACCGGTGAACGCGGGCGATGCCACGGTCCCGCGCCGGCTGACCGATCTGCTCGATGACCTACCCGAGCGTCTGGACCTGGCCCGCCAGACGGCGCGCGGCGTCGTAAGCGGCACGTTCAACCCCTTCGCGGTCGCGGGTCTGGGTGAAAGCGCCATCGAGCGCACCGCGCGGAACACCGAGGACATCGCCCGGAAGATCAACGAGATGCTGCGCGTGCTCAAGGAGGGGGGACTGAAGTTCGCGTATTGAGGGGACTGTTGGGCAGTTGGACTGTTGGGCTGTTAGGGAAGGCGCGATCCCGGCACCCAATAGCCCAACAGTCCAACAGCCTAATAGCCTGACAGCCTATGATCGAAATCCACGAGAAGATCGAGAGCCGCCGACTCGTCGCCGGGGACAACCCCAGCGCCGAGATGGTCTACGCCATCACCGGTACGTCCAACGAGACCGAAGCGCTCCTGACCATCCACAACAACGCGCCGGTCCTCTTCGAGGTCGATACCCTGTTCCTGCCGCGCGAGAGCGTGACCGTCCGGCCCGTCGAGAACGGGTTCGAGATGTGGGAGGGCACGGTGCGCTTCGCCCCCATCCCGCAGACCGAGGATTCGGTGTTCTCCTTCGACACCGGAGGCGGCACGGCGCACATCACCCACGCGCGGAAGCACATCAACAGTCATCCGGCGCCCGGCAAGCAGGCCCCGAACCACCGCGGCGCCATCGGCGTCTCTCAGGACGGCAACGTCGAGGGCGTGGACATTCCCGTCCCTGTGTTCCACTTCTCGGAGACGCACTACCTGCCCGACGAGTTCGTCACGCCGCAGTACAAGGGCCTGCTCGCCAGGCTTACGGGTTGCGTCAATACGGGGATGTTCAAAGGTCTCGACGCGGGGGAGTGCCTGTTCCTCGGGGCTTCGGGCACCAAGCGGAACTTAGGCGACTGGGAGGTGACGTACCGCTTCGCGGGCAGCCCGAACGAGACGGGCCTGACCGTCGGCGACATCACCGGGATCGCCAAGAAAGGCTGGGAGTACTTGTGGGTGGAGTACGAGATGACCGAGGAGGGCAACCGCCTCGTCACGCGGCCGGTTGCTGCGCACATCGAGGAAGTGCATCGCACCGCGGACTTGAACCAGCTGATGATTTGAGAGGCTGGAGGCTGGAGACCGTAGGCTGCAGGCGCAGAGTGCGTCGCAGCAGCTTTTCTTGCTGCAGCCTCCAGCCTCCAGCCTGAAGCCTAAACCATGAACGCCACGCTCCAGAAAGTCCGACCCGGCGATCCGCTGGTCATCCCCGCGGCGACGTTCAACGCCCTGATCGACACGACGCTCGAATTCCGTCGCGCGCAGCTGCGCACGCAGCGCGATGCCCTTCAGCGATTTGCGCAGTCCGGCATCATCCTGGTGCGCAACAAGAGCGGCGAGGACCGCCAGCGCTTCGATGTGCTGGGCATCGACCAGCCGATCGTCGCACCCGAGGACGACGAGGATGCGTTCAAGAACCGTGTGGCCGTGGATGGCGTCGTACCGACGCTCGAGCACGCGGCGCGGTTCGTCGTGCTGCTCTCACCCTTGGCCCGCGACGCGGTCGGCCCGGCCGTCGCCGACGGGATCACCGTGGCCAAGGTCAAGATGACGTCCGAGAGCGACGTGTTCGCCGAGGTCGAAGACGGTCATGCGGATTATCTGAAAAGTGGCGGTACGGGTTCGGCCGGCATTCTGTGGGTCGATACCTCTGAAGATCCCGGCCTGGCCATCATCCGCGTCGGCTCGTCGGGAGCAGCCGCGGGTACGCGCTTCGGCGTGGTTTCCTCGGTTCCTGATCCCGATTCCTGGTACATCTACGTGCGCGTGGTCGTCCTGGCGGGTGATGATCCGTCCGCGGGTTTCGAGTTCGACGAGGATGAGCCCGATCCGATCCCCGCGCCGTGCGCGCCGGGCATGCGCGGGAGACACTTCATTCCGCTCATCTTCGACGGCGAGAATCCCAACGACAGCGAGATCACGTTCGTGGAGCTGTCGCTGTGGTCGGGCTTCTGGTGGGCCAAACCGGTTCCGCGCTGGGACATGATCGCACTTTCGTCGCAGAACCCGATCTATCTTTCGGACTGTAATCCGATCCGGACGGTGAGGGGATAGCCATGCCGTGTAGCTACGCGCCAGACTCGAAGCGTCCAAATACCGGAGCGTCCACCTGGACGATGGACCGGTGCGCCAACATGGTCATGGGCGCGCTGCACTTCCGCAGGAACCTCATCGATCGCTTCGACGGAGGCAACGACGAGGGCACGTACTTTCAGACGAAGGACAACGAGCGGCTGTATTACGGCGACTGGTATCCGTGCTCGCTGCACGCGGTCCGCGCCGAGGAATGGCGCCGGCCCTTCGACTGGGAGCATGGGCAGATCGCCCACGCCGAGGCTTGCCGGTTCCATATCGCCCGCATCGGCGTGTGGGGCGACTGGATGCCGGTGTCGTGTCACACCCCGAACGAAGCGTCGCCCGCGTCCGAATCCGTCCTCGGATCGATCCTGCCGGCGTCAAGCGGCCTGGGTGAGACGCTGGGGGAGTTGGGCATCGCCCTGGGCGACTGGGTGATCTCGTCGGCGTACCAGACGCCGATCTGGATCGAGGTGGGGTTCTGGTCCAATCCCGCGTGTTGCGGGCTGCCGATTTGAGGGGGGACTGTTGGACCGTTTGGCTGTTGGACTGTTAGGAAACTGCTCGATCGATGCTCCCAACAGCCTAACAGCCCAACTACCGAGGATTCACGATGCCCGATTGCGTAAACTGCGACGATCACAGCTACCTGTGCGCGGACGACGATTGCCTCTGCGGCCTGGGGTGCATGGAGTGCGGCATCGGCCCGACCGGCGTGCCCGTCGGCGTCAACGTCGATGGCGCGAGGTGGCTGAAGGCCGCGGACGACTGGAACCTGCCGAGCCGCGACGCGCGCGGGTACATCTCGCCGCTCGTCAGCGGCGCGATCCGCGCCATGCCCGCCGAACACTACTTCATCGGCGCGCCCTGCTGGTCGAACGATGGCGGGGAGTGCCACGGCCGAAATCAGGACGCCTGCGACTGCTGGGGCGCGCCGGGCTGGTGCATCGATCCGTGTGGCGACGGATCAGGCTGCCAGGAGTGCGACCACTGCCAGGCCTGCCCCTGCCCGCCGTCGGAGGTCGATGGCCGTATGTGGGACTGCCAGGGCGGCAACTGGCACTTCGGGTTCGCCGGGAAACTCTTCAACACGCGCTGCCGACTGTGCCAGGAAACCGGCGAGATCATCGTCTCGGCGAAGACGAACCTGCTCGATGGTCTGTGGATGCGGCAGGTCCACGAGGTCCGTCAGGGCACATGCTGGTCCAACGCCGGCGTGTGGTGTTGGGGGCGTCGCGAGTCTCCAGACTGCGATGGTCGGTGTAGTACGTTTGCCTGGGAGTGCAACAACGGCGAGTGCCAGCACTGGTTCGACGGGGCGCACGACGGCGGCTGGCAGATCTGGAACACCCTGGCGCTGTCGCACGGGATGTCGCTGTTGGATGATGGATACTTCACGCGGCATCCGTCCGCGCAGGCGCATTACGATCTGAAGCGCGCGGCGTTCAACGCGTTCCGCCCGCGGGCCAACTCCCTCGGCCTGGACCGCGTGGATCGCCTCGAGCACGATAACAACCCCGAACTGGACCGCTGGACGCGCGGCTGGTCGGCCCAGCGGCGCCGCGACTTGATCGAAGTTTATCGCTTCCCGCGCGCGTATCTCCGGAAATCCGGCTGCGAATTGGACGCGCGCCTGGTGATCAGCGGCGCCGGCGTCGAGCTCAGCCTCATCCCGCACGTCCGCTTTTCCTGGAGCAGCTGCACGAAGTGCTGGTGTGACCAGGGGGCGAAGTACCACAAGCATCTCTATCCGTCCGTGCGCATCAAGGTCACGCTGACGCTGGCCGTCAACGCCCAGTTCGTAGGCCAGTGCGATGGCCAGTCCCTCGAGACCGGTCCCGATTGGCACACCAAGGTCCGCGGGGGCGCCGACGATTACCTGCTGTTCGACGACGACGGCCGTCGCGTTCTGCCGCCGCGCGAAGCCGTCTGGTGGGGAAAGAAGGGTCACCTGAGCATCAACCCGTGGTCCGACATCTGGAGCGAATCGGCGTTTGAGCAGTGTATGGAGGATCTCGGGAGCGGCCCGCGTTGCGAGTGCTGCGTGCTGGCGCGGGTGCTTTCCGGCGTAGGCGTCTCAGGCGAGCCCGACGACATGGACGGCCCCACGCAGCACATTTTCGGCGGCGGGATGACCATCACGGATGTACCGAACGCGCATGGTCAGTGTGGGAGATTCTGATGAACGAGAACATGGCGGAAGTCATACGGAGATTTGAGCAGGAACGGGCACGGCGACCGGGAACAATCCGCGGCGAGTGCGGATCCGACACCGCGGCCGAGCAAAACAACGAGCGGACCGGGCAATTTGCACCGCGACGCAGGCCGTGCGGATACGCTTCCGAGGCGACTTCCTGGCGCGCGCCATACGAGAACGTCGCCGAGGCGATTCCTCGGCGGAGCGCCACCGGCCTGCCGGCTAGAACTGTGGCTCCGCATGGCCTGTCGGCGCTTCCCGGCTCGTTTGATGCGGACTGGATGATGGCGTTGTCAAGGCTCAATAGCGTCGGCTTGGCGTCGTTGGGCTGCCTGGCATGCGAGATGATCGGAGGTGCGGCGTGACGAACGTATATGAAATCACAAACCTGTCGGGCGTACTGAGCTTCGCGGCGTGGACACTGGTGGTGTGCGCCATGGCGAAGTTCCTGTTCGGCTCTTACCCCGCCGCCGAGATTCTGTACCGCCTCGCGAGCCGCGACCGCCTGCGCCGCCAACGAGTGGCGGCATGGTCAGCCGACGCTCCTCGACATCCCTCCGACGGCGCGGCTGGCCTCCATAACGAATTGAGCAACATCGGCGTTGCGCCGGCGTGGCAGCGCGCGCTGTCTTACTTCCTGACGTGCTTCGCCTGCCAGGCGTTCTGGTCGGCCGTGGTCGTGTTTGCAGTGACCCGAGGCGTGGCGGATTGGCGCGCCTGGATCTTCTCGGCGTCAGCGTACTCCGCGGCGTCAACCATGCTCGCAAGGGCATCGCAGGGCAGAACGGCGGCGCCCCATCGCCGCGGGTGTGGTGCGTGCGGAGGAAAGTAGCCGGCCCGCGGCATGCCGGAGAGGCGCCCGAAACCTCACTCGCGCCGGGGCGAGTACACCCGGTAGGACACCGCGATCTCGACGTCGAATCCTGCATCTCTCGCGGTCAGGCCGAGGCTGGACACGCCCAGGGCGGTGTCGAGCCGGGAAAGCTCGCAGACAAAAGCCGCCACCTGCTCGAGGTTGAGGGCGTCGAAATACAGGAGCGTGGCCTGTCTTTGGTAGTCCGTTCCCGTCACTCGCGCAAGCGGCTGTGGGATGCTGTCCTGCCACCTGTCGCGGGCGACGCCCGCGCCCGCCAGAGCCTGTTCCACCGTGCCTAGGAACTCCTCGCTGGATCGCATCCGGGCCAGGACTGCCTGGGGTTTCTGTTCAAGTTCCATGAGGCGGGCGGCGCTCTCCCTCATGGCGACAAGCTGGGATTGCATGGTCCGGCGGCGCGCTTCCTGTCCCGCAACCTGTCGCTGGTAAAGGGCTGCCGTCAGCAAGAGGATCCCCATTGTCAGTGCGAGGAGCCAAGTCCGCGGGCGTGGCCGCGGCGCATGGCCCGGCGAGAGAGTCCCCGTCGGTTCGTCTGGTCTGCCCTGTAGGGCAGGTTGGGGGTTCGGCGCGCCATGAGACAGGGCTGCCGCTGGGACGGGGATCAGGCTTTCATAAGCGTCATGGGGCATCGCCGGCCCTCCTTGCCAGGATCGAAAACTCGACCCCGCCATCGGCAAGCCGCGTCGTCCGCGGCGGACGAACCACGACGCCGGGGACTTTGCCCAGGGCCTCGACGATGCGTTCGGCGTCGCGGTGCTCGGCCGTGCGTCCGCGGAGGCTCACCTGGGTTTCGTCGAGACGGGCCTGCTCCAGGTAGACCCGTACGTCCGCCGGCAGCGCGGCGACGAACCCCCGAAACACGTCCAGCGGCTCGGCTTCAGGCCCTCGCGGGGCCGCCGGGCTTGGCCTTGTCAGACCTTCCAGCCGCTTGCGTTCCGAAGCCAGCCGCAGAGCCGCACCGGCGGGCAGCGTGTCCACGGGGAACACCGTGCCGTACACCTTCAGCTGAGCGGAATAGAGGTCTGCCACCTGTTCGTTCAGGGCCCGGCTTCGGACGTGCAGGCCGGCGAGCACGCCCACAAGCAGCAGTATCGCAGCGGCGAGGGCGGCCTGAGCGCGTTGTTCGACGTGCGACCAGCGTCCGCGTGCCCCCAGCGGCCCCACGCGAAGATCCCCGTCCTCCATCCCGGCGGCCGCCCTGGCGAGCTGCTCGATGGCGGCGTCGCGCCCGACAGATTCGATGTGCGTTTCTAACGGGGGGTGCGACCCCTCGGGAACGGCTCGTCGAAGATCGAGCACGGTCGCGGGCCGCGGCGACTCGTCGGACCCCGTCCACTCGGCAAGCACCGCCCCCAACTCTGCTGGCGACGCTCTCAGCACGAAGTCCCTCCCGCCCTCGGTCGCTACGGTGCAGCCACGAAGCCAGCGTTCGTCGCGGATGAGAATCACCCGGTCGTCGTCCGCACGTGACGCCACGACGACCGTGTCCACGAGGAGGTGCTCGACGGTGACGCCTTCGCGTTCCAACGCCGTCAGGAGCTGCCGCACCGGCTGCGTCGGCACGGCGATGGCGAGCGTGGCACGCCCGTTCGGCACAAAGACGATCGTCAGATCCTCGAGGCCCACGGGCAGGAACGTCTCCACCTCGAAGGCCAAGGCCTCGCCTGTCCGCCGCGGCTGCGATTCGACGACGTGCGTGAACGCCCAGTTGGCCGGGATGACCAGGGTGACCGGACCGTCCGCGGCCTCCAGCTCCGCCAGGGCCTCACGCGTGCGGACGGCCAGCTCGCCGAAGTCGCACGCCGTAAACAGCGTGTCCGGTACGACTCCGTCGCGTTCGGCCACTCGAAGCCCACCGTCGGCGATGTCCAGGCGGACGACCGTCACCGCCGCATCGGAAAGCATCACGAGCACTCTGGGCGGTCTCACGGCTCGACCCCTTTCGGCTTCGGCATCTCGACCCAGAAGCGATCCCCGCCGAGTTCGAGCTGCACGCGGCCGGGCTCGATGGCCACCAGGCGGTAGCCGTCCAGTGAATCGTCCACGGCGAGCAACTCCGCCTCCCCCGCCTGCCCGACGAGATGGGCATACGACTCCTCGCGTTGCACGAACGTCGCCAGGACCGACGGAGCGGGGCGTACAGGCGTGGGAGCCGGCTTCGCATCTTCCGCCGGCGGAATAGGCGGCTGCTTCAGGTCGCGCTCCCACAGCGGGGCGTACCAGGCCAGGTCTCGCTTCTGGACGTTGGGCAGTGGCGCCGTGGCCGCTGCATGGGCGGGCGGGGTCGTGTCCGCCGTGATCGGCTGCACGCGGGTGAGCCGCCAGAAGACGTACGGCGTTGCCGCCAGGCACGTGACGCCCGTGCCCGTAAGCAGACGCGACAGGAGCCGCAGTTTACGCGAGGTCACCACGTCTTGGCCCTCCGGTGCACGACGGTGACGTCATCACCCCCCGAGACGACGACGTACCATTGACGCTTGTCGCCGCGGATGACCGTCTCGACGTCGAGCGAATACCGCCTGGCGTCGAACACGAGCCGCTGGTGGACTTTCTCGCGAAGATCGGAGGCCACTTCAGCGAGGGCCTCCTCCAGGAAGTCGGTCGACCGGTCGGCCGGGCGGTGCTTCAGCAGTTCGCGCCCCAGACCGGGCTTCAGGTCTTCGAGGGCGATGTCCAGGACGGCGTCGTCCACCCGGCGAACCGCGACGCGACCGTCGCCCCAGAGCGTCAGCACGTTCGACCACGCGGGTGAGGAGCCCGCGTCGAACAGTGCGAACACCGCGGCTTCTCCGCAGAAAACCTGCCCGAACGTGCGATAGGGTTGCTTGTCTGTTTTGAGCGGGGCCGGTGCGATCACCGTCGGGTCAAGTCCCGCCCGCGTCGCCAGCAGGCCCAGCTTGTGTTCGATGATCTGCGGGTCGGCGAAGCGATTGGGATTGAGCTTCGCGGCGTCGTCGCGGACACGGACGCGAAGGCCGACCGGCCCGAGGGTGAGTTCACGATCGGCAAAACCCTGGCGGTCGAGTTCATGGGGCACCGAGTCAACGCTTTCGGGCGCGAACCACTCCCCGATCACCAGCGGCAGGCCGTCGAGGGCGAGCTCGTGCTGAAGGGTCTGCTGTCGCCGCGATTCGATGAGAGCCTGCGTGGCCGTTGCGGTGGTCAATCGACTGACAATGGCGAGGAGCAGCACCACGACCAGGAGCGTCACCAGGAGGGCGACACCGCGTCGTCGAAAGCCGGTCGGTGTGTGTCTGCGATGTGTCATACACCCTCGATCCGAACGGGCAGGACCAGACTCGTTGCGGCCTCATCGGCCCACTGAACCTCAACGCGGAGGAGTTCAGGCGCGCCCTTTTTGCCTGGCGTCCGCGTCCACTTGCCCTCGTGCCAGACGTCGAGCTGCCATGATCGCACGCTCTCGGCCACGGTTTCCACGACCGGCGGCTTTTCCGTCCGCGTGAGGTCTGCGGATCGACGAACCAGCCGAGCCGTGGAGCCAAGGTCTGCACGCGACAGCAGATACGTGACTTCCGTCGGGCGCTGCGACGCCATCGACCCTTGGTCTTCCATCGGGGTTGCGGTCGTCAATTGCAACTGCTGCGGAACGCCGGCGGTCAGCGTCAGACAGGGCTGCTCATCCAGAACCAACAAGTACGCCAGATCGTCACGCAACACGTCTGCAAGGAAGCTGTCACGGTCCATCGCGGCGATGATCGCCGCGGCGTGTTTCTCGCTTCGCAGACCGCTGATCGCCATCTGAGCCCCCACGGACAGCACGACGGCGGTCAGCGTCAGGGCGACGAGAACCTCCAGCAGCGTGAAGCCGCATGCCGCGTGTCGTCTCGCCACGAGCTGTTTTTTTTCACCGATCGCCACGCCTCGGCGCCTCCAACCAGACGTATTCCGCAAGGACGGCATCCTCGTCACCCCTGTACACGCGGAGTCGGATCTCTTGAAGTTCCCGCGTCGAGGTCCGCCACGACGGCGACTCCTCCCGAACCCAGCGCAGCGTCGCGTTGAATTCACCTTGCGCCGTGACGGAACTCGGGTCCGCTTTCCAGATCAGAATCAACTCCTCCGCGAGCGTGTGCGCTTCCGTCCCCTGCCGCGTCGCCGCAAGCTGCCGCAGACTCCGAGCCTGCGCCAGAAGCAACGCCGTCA
>JABWBJ010000046.1 GCA_013360595.1 Gemmatimonadaceae bacterium
CGGCGGCGCGCCCAGGCCGCTCGGGCGGACAGCGGCCGTGGCGGCCCTGGCGGGTAGCGTCGCGATCAGTTCGGCCGACTCCCCGTCGGTGACGATGGTGCGGCCGGATGGACGCGAGGTCCGCCACGTCCTGCCAATCACCACGCGGGCGCCTTCGCGCTCTGAGTACGACGAGGCGATCCAGGCGCTGGCGTTGATGGCCCCTGCCGCGCTACGGCAGTCACTCGTGGATCAACTGACCCAGGTGCCGATGCCGGAGCGGCTGCCGGCCATCACGGCTCTGTTCGTCGACACGGAAGGACTGCTCTGGGTCCAGGCATCGCCACCGGGAGCTCCCGCCCTGGACTTCCTGATTGTCGATCAGGCGGGTGCGATCGTCGCGCGCTGCCGGGTACCGCGCGGAATCACCGTATTCGAGATCGGCCGCGACTACGTGCTCGGCAGCCTCATTGACGCGAGCGACGAGGTGCGGCTGGTCATGTTCGGGCTGCGGCGCGGGTAGCGCGCAACGGTTCCGTCAGGACCGAGGCTCCTCGCCGGGCGGTGGTGATTCCGGGGCCGCCGTACCGTGGCCGTGCAGTTCCTTCTCGAGGCGCTGAACCTCCGCCTCACGCTCGGCCAGCGCGTTCACGAGCCGCTGGAGCGTGTGCCAGTCGACCTCGGTGCCTTGCTGTCTGGCGCGGAAGATGGCGTACCCGAGCGCTTGGGCGGCCTTGTCGGCGAGCTGCCGGGCGCGAAACGCCTCCAGCCGGGTCTTCCCCTCATCGAGGGCGCCTTGGGCGGCCTTTCCGGCACGATCGAGTTCTGTCCTGAGCTTGTCCCAGATTGCCATAGGGGGCCTCCGCGGTCATCCGAACCTACGGGACGAACTCGGGATTGGTTGCGTCAGGACTGCGGCGCAGAGCGTTGAGGGACAGAAGAGGCAAACCCCCGGTCTCCCAGGGGTTCTGTCTCTGCGCTCTGCGCTCTGTGTTATCCCGTAACGACGCTGACCTTGAGCCGTTTCTTGTCCTTGTGCTCGAAGCGCACGACGCCATCGGTGAGGGCGAAGAGGGTGTAATCGCTCCCCTGCCCCACGTTGGTCCCGGGATGCCACTTCGTGCCGCACTGGCGGATGATGATGTTCCCCGCCTTCACGGACTCGCCGCCGTACTTCTTGACGCCGCGGTACTGCGGATTCGAGTCGCGACCGTTACGGGAGGAGCCGACCCCTTTCTTGTGAGCCATGTATGCCTGCCCTCAGCCGAGGCTGATGCTCTTGATGCGGACTTCGGTGAACTTCTGCCGGTGGCCCTGCTTGCGGGCGTAGTTCTTCCGCCGCTTGAACTTGAAGACGATGATCTTGTCGCCGAGGCCGTGCTTGACGATCTCGCCGGTGACCTTGGCGCCCGAGAGGGTGGGGGTGCCCGTCTTCACGGCGTCGCCCTTGACGCCCATGAGGACGGTATCGAAGACGACCGTTGCGCCCGGCTCACCCTCGATGGAGGGGATGCGCAGCGTGGCGCCGGGCTCGGCCCGGTACTGCTTGCCACCGGTCTTGAAGATCGCGTAAGACATGGGAAATCGGGACGTGGAGAGCCGCTAAGATTAAACCGGACAGGGGGTTGGGGTCAAGAGGATACTGCACAGCTGGTCGCTGCGTGCTTCCTGCTGGGGCTGCGTGCTGGGGCTGCCGCTGGTGCTGGTGCTGGGGCTCGTGCTGGTGCTGGGGCTGGCGCTGGGGCTGGGTGCTGGGTGCTGGGGCCTGCAGCTCCGTCGCAGCACCCGCGCCAGCACCAGCAATCTGCGGCAGCATGCAGCAAGTAGCACGAAGCTCGTTTCTCATGCAACAGCATACTGCTGCGTAACGTCTCTCCCGGCACCCTTTACCACGAGCCGGAACTCGTCGGGCCGGAGCAGCGGGTCATCGCGGAGTTCGAGGGGGAAGCCGGCCACCTTCTGGAGCCGCTTCAGGAGGTCCTTTTCCTCCTCCAGGACGTGGAGGGCCACCTCCGGGTACAGCTTCACCAGGAGCGGATCCCGCTTGCCCTCGGCGGCCATCCGCTTCACCGCCCGTTCGATCCGCCGCACGATCGTCTCGGGGGTGAAGACTCGTCCCGTGCCGTGGCAGGTCGGGCACGGTTCGGTCATCGACTGCAGGTGGCTCTGCCGGACGCGCTGGCGCGTCATCTCGATCAGGCCGAGGTCGCTCACCGCGAACGCCCGGGTCCGCGCCCGGTCACGGCCGAGATGGGAGCGAAGCTCCTGCAACACCCGGTCGCGGTTCGCCTTCGTCTCCATGTCGATGAAGTCGCAGACGATGATCCCGCCCACGTCGCGCAGCCGGAGCTGGCGGGCCACCTCGCGCGCCGCCTCGAGGTTGATCCTGAGAATGGTCTTCTCGGGGTCCTTCTTGCCGGTGAAGCGCCCGGAGTTGACGTCGATCGACACCAGGGCCTCGGTCGGCTCGATGATCAGGTACCCGCCCGACGGCAGATCGCACCGGCGCTTGAAGAGGTCGCGGATCTCCGTTTCGATGTTCGCCTTGTCGAACAGGGACGCGGTCCCCTCATAGAGCTTCACCCGGTCCACGAGCTCCGGAGCCACGCCCTTCAGGTAGTCGACGATCTCGTTGTAGACCTGCTTCGAGTCCACCTGCACGTTCTCGACCTTCGTGCTGAAGATGTCGCGCACGATGCCGCGCGTGAGGCTGGTCTCGCGGTGCAGGAGCGCCGGGGCTCGCGCGAACGTGGTCTTGCGCTTGATGCGCTTCCACTGGGCGATGAGCGTCTGCAGCTCGCGCTCGAAGGTCTCGCGCGTCACGTCCTCGCCGACCGTTCGCACGATGACGCCGCCGGATTTCTCCGGGAGC
The DNA here is from genome assembly GCA_013360595.1 of Gemmatimonadaceae bacterium. Taxonomy (GTDB): domain Bacteria; phylum Gemmatimonadota; class Gemmatimonadetes; order Gemmatimonadales; family Gemmatimonadaceae; genus JABWBJ01. Next base: position 2,852 of record JABWBJ010000046.1, read on the forward strand.
ACTCCCTCCACGAGTTCCCGGAGCCGCTGGCGTTCGGCGCGTTCACCGATCTTCCGGCTGACGCCGACCCGCGAGGCGTGCGGCATGAAGACCAGGAACCGTCCGGCCAGCGAGACCTGCGCCGTCACCCGCGGGCCCTTGGTGCTGATGGCCTCCTTGGTGACCTGAACGATGATGTCCTGCCCCTTCTTCAGGACATCCTGGATGGGCGGCGCATCGGCGCGCCGGCGCCCCCCCCGGCGCCGGGCTCCACCACCCGGCCCCTCGGCGCCGTCGTCCCCGTCGCTGTCGTCGTCCTCGTCCTCGCCATCGTCGTCATCGTCGGCAGCATCCTCGTCGTACACGAGATCCGAGGCGTGGAGGAAGGCGGCCTTCTCGGTGCCGATGTCCACAAAGGCGGCCTGGATGCCGGGGAGCACGGCATCGACCTTGCCTACGAAGATGTCCCCGACCAGGCGCTTGACGTCGGGTCGGTCGACGAGCAGCTCAACCAGCTGGTCGTCTTCGAGTATGGCGACTCGCGTTTCGCGGTTCGCCGCGCTGATGAGGATCTCGCGTTTCATCGGGAGCCGCCGCCGGGACGCGGCCGCGCGACTCGCGGTCCGGCCGGGGGCCTGGCTGGAAGGAGGTCGGCGCCTCCGCCGGAACGAACGGGAGGCACCAGGACAGGAAGGCGCGCCACACCTGGATCGGGATCGTCCACGCGAACTCCGGCCGGTGGCGCCCGGCGTTCGCCATCGCGAACGCCAGGTGCGCTCCCCCATCGGGGAGCACCGGCTCACGTCGGAGCGGCATGCGATCGTTCAATCGTCGTCCGGTCCAGGGTGATGCGTACCCGCTTCTCCGGCGCCGGCAGGCGGCACCGCGACGCGGGCCAGTAATCGGAGTCCTCGCCGCGAGTCGCGCAGCGACCACTCCCCTTCGAATGCCAACCGGCCATCCGGGGATGGCCGGCACGTCACGTCAGAATCCCACGAGCGCGCGGACCGTGAGCCAGACCGCCGCGGCTACGAACGCCAGTGCCGCCTGCCACTCCCGGTGCCGCATATACAACGCAAAGCTAAACGCCCCTTCCCCGTCCGGGCCATTGCTCCCCCTCCCCCTCTCCCTCCCCCCTTGCCACGGCGTCAGGCGAGGCACGAAGACCGGCACCGCCGCTTCCCACGCCTGGTACTCCTCCGGGAAACGGGTCCTGATCGTCTCCCGCTCCTGCTCGATCGTGGGCCCGTAGACGAAGACAAAGAGGCCGATCACCACGAGCAACAGCGACCAGTGGGCGGCCAGCGCGAACCCCGTCGCGATCACGAAGCTCCCGAAGTACAACGGGTTCCTGGTGTGCGCGTACGGACCGCTCGTCGCGAGCTGCCGGTTCTTGACGATGTGACCCGCTGCCCAGCCACGGATCAGCAGGCCGACGAAGGCCACCGGGAGCCCCAGCAGCAGTGAACCAGGGGTCGGCTGCACGAAGACGAGGTACGCGATTCCGAACAGGAGTCCGACCCGCAGCCGCACCGTCCGGGTGATCTCGACCGGACTCACCCGGCGACCTCCCGGAGGAGATGGCGGGCGATCACCAGGCGCTGGATCTCGCTGGTGCCCTCGCCGATCTCGCAGATCTTCGCATCCCGCATCATCCGCTCGACCGGATACTCCTTGGTGTAGCCGTACCCGCCGTGCACCTGGACGGCCTTGATCGTCGTGCGCATGGCGAGCTCCGAGCAGAAGAGCTTGGCCATCGCGGCGGCCTTGCCGTACGGCTCCCCGCGCTGTGCGAGCCACGCCGCATGGTACACGAGGTGCTTCCCGGCCTCGATCTCGGTGGCCATGTCGCTCAGCTGGAACTGGAGTCCCTGGAATTCCGCGATCGGCTGCCCGAACTGCTTCCGCACGGTCGAGTAGCGGAGCGCCTGTTCGAACGCGCCCTCCGCGATCCCCAGCGAGAGGGCGGCGATCCCGATGCGGCCCGCATCGAGGGTCTTCATGAAGTTGACGAAGCCCTCGCCCTCCTCGCCCAGGCGCTGCTCGACCGGCACCTCGACATCCTCCATGATCAGCTCGCGCGTATCCGACGCGCGCCAGCCGAGCTTGTCCTCCTTGCGGCCGGTCCGGAATCCGGGCATGGCCGGCAGCGAGTCATCATGGCCGATGCCATGCGGCGCGGCCTTCTCGAGTTCCGCGTTATGCTTCGTGAGGATGAACGAGGTGATGCCGTGCGTGCCCGCGGCGGGATCGGTGACCGCGGTGACCACGAAGATCTCGCCGACGCCGGCGTGGGTGATGAAGCGCTTGGATCCGTTGAGGACGTAGCGGTCTCCCCTGCGGACCGCCCGCGTGCGCGTGCCGGCGGCATCGCTCCCCGCGCTCTCCTCGGTCAGTCCGAACCCTCCCATCACCCGACCGGTAGCCAGGAGCGGGACGTACCGCCGGCGCTGCGCTTCGCTGCCGAAGTTCACGATCGGCGACGTGCCCAGCGTCGTGTGGGCCGAAATGGTCAGCCCGTGCGAGGCATCCACCCGCGCCAGCTCGTGGATGACCATCACATACGCCAGCACGTCGAGCCCCGCGCCGCCCAGTTCCTCCGGCCACGGGACGCCGAGCAGCCCCAGCTCCCCCATCCGCTTCACGGTCGCCCACGGAAACTCGGCGGTGGCGTCGGCCCGGGCGGCGATGGGAGCCACCTCGTCCCGAGCGAAGGCCCGCACCATCTCGCGGACTTCCAGGTGCTGTTCGTTGAAGTAGAGCGAGTCGTGCACGGGGCTGGAGACCGCAGGTGGGCGCGTGGGCTCTTCGAATCAGCTGCAAAGTAGCGACTCGACGTTCCTGGCCGGGTCAGCGGCCGGCGGTGCAACGGTCGCACGCTCCGCACGCGGACCGTGCGCCGGACCCCTCGCCGAAGTAGCGGAGGATGTACCCTCGACGACACGTTGTTGATTCGGCGTAACCCGCTATGGCATCGAGTTTTCTGCGCTCGACCTCGTGTCGTGTCGCAACCTCGTGAACCACCCGGTCCATCCGCCGTCGAGCTTCGAGCGTCGGAGTCAGCACCAGGCGCGGTACCAGGCCGGCGAAGACGGCCAGCTGCCGCGACTCGAGCTCCCGGGCCGCCGAGCGGATTCGAGCCGGCGGACCGACGGTAGCCGCCTCGAGCGGACGCCAGCGACTCGACTCGCAGCCAGAGGCCTCCATGGCCTCGAGCAGCCTTCTGGCGTTGGCCGACAGGGCCGAGCGTTCGCAGGCGAGCCGCAACGGGGAGCCGATGAGGCGTGCTTCGAGCCGGGTTGCGCTCCCGCTGTGCGGAATCGCCCCGCGGTCCTCGAGAACCGCCAAGGCGCGTGCGACGGCGCTGGCGTCGGCCGCACGGACCTGCCGCGCGATCCTCTCGGGTTCCAGGGTGACCGCGACCTTCCCTGCCGACTCCCTGGCCAGCCACTCCCACACGGTGCGGATCAGGGCCGGTGGCAGATGTCCCGCCAGTCGCATGCGGTCGTGGACGCGGCGATCGTGCGGGTGGTAGAGCAGTTCACAACGTGACGGTGCCCCGTCGCGGCCGGCCCGGCCGGCTTCCTGGTAGTAGTCCTCGAGCGATCCCGAGAGGAAGTAATGCAGCACGAGACGGACGTCGGGTTTGTCGATGCCCATCCCGAAAGCGTTCGTCGCCACGATGACACGCTGGGTCCCCGACATGAAGGCGTCCTGCGCCCGCGATCGTCGCTCGGAATCGAGTCCGGCGTGATACGGAACGGCGCGGATCCCGGATGCCACCAGCAGGCGCGCCACCTGCTCGACCTGCCGCCGTGTGGCCGCGTAGACGACGGCGGGCGCTGCGGTGGCTCGCAGCGCTTCGAGCATCGCTTCGTTTCGATTGGCCTCTGACGCCACCCGGCGGACGTGAAAGGAGAGATTGGGCCGGTCGAAGCCCCCCACCACTTCCATCGGGTCGCGCAGCCCGAGCAGGCGGGTGATGTCGCGCCGGACCCGCGGGGTGGCCGTCGCCGTCAACGCGACCATCTGCGGGTCACCGATGGACCGGCGAATCCTGGCCAGCCGGAGGTAGCTTGGCCGGAAGTCCTGGCCCCACTCGCTCACGCAGTGTGCTTCGTCGACGGCGAGCAGATCGACGCCGGCATGTGCAAGGAGCGTGACGGTCGCCGGGGACGCCAGCCGTTCGGGGGCGACGTAGAGCAGCTTTACGCGGCCGGTCCGGATCCGGGCGATCCGCGCTGCCGACTCTTCCGGCGTGAGGGTGCTGTTCAGGAACGTGGCGCCGATCCCGCGCCGTTCCATCCCGATCACCTGGTCGGCCATGAGGGAGATCAGGGGCGACACAACGACCGTCAGGCGCGGGAGCAGAAGGGCCGGCACCTGGAAGCAGATCGATTTCCCGCCACCGGTGGGAAGCACGATGACGGCATCGCGGCCGCTGAGGACGGCTTCGATGGCGGGGATCTGTGGTGCCCGGAAGTCCTGGTATCCGAAGTGGCGCGCCAGCGCCAGGCGCGCATCCGAAAGCGTCGCGTGAGCCATGCTCCACGCTGCGCACGAGACGTGCGCGGTTCGTCATCCTCACAGCGCGGGGGGGAGCAAACGAACGCACTGGCCGCGATGACACCGGCCAGCCGCCGCCATACGAGAAGGCCGGCGGATGGTTCCGCCGGCCCCCTCGTCGTTCAACGGCTCAGTTCCTCGCCTTTCCCCGGCTGCTGCTGCCGCCCCCGCCCCCGCCGGACGGTTTGACCTTGGCGGAAGACGACGGTCTGGCGGCCGCGGGCCGCGCGCCGCCCGATGGGGCAGCCCGCATTCCTCCGGATGGCGCGCTGCGCGCGCTGCCGCCTGACGAGGGCTTGACCTTCGCGGATTCGATGCGGGGCGCTGCCGTTGACCGGCTGCGTTCCGCTTTCGGAGGCGCCGAGAAGACCGGCGCCGCGTCGCGGGACCGGCCGCTGGCCTGCGCACCGCGAGTGGAGCCGTAGCTGTCGAAGCCACCCTTCGCCGGCGTGGCCGGGGCGGACCGGCGGTCGATGGTGCCGAAGGAGCCCGTCACGGGTCCGTCGTCGCGAGCGTCGCGGCCGTTCCCGGCGCGATCCGGGCGGTAGTCGTCGAACGACGCCACGCGGTTTCCGATCCGGTCGTTAGGCCCACGGCCGCGATCGTCGTCCCGGTCACGCCCGCCCGGACGGCGATCGTCATCCCGTCCGTATGGTCCGCGGCGGTCATCACGGTCACCGTACCGCGTCCAGTCGCGATCATGACGTTCCCACGAGGCTGTGCGGTGCACGTAGCGATGCCGCCGGTCCAGGTTGATGTAGTTCACCCGCCGGCTGAAGATGTTGATGTTGATGTTGATCGACCGGTACCGCGGGTGCACGTACACCGGCGTCAGGTGGATATAGGGCCGGGCGTAGACGCGCCAGCCACCACCGTACCAGCCGTCGTAGTAGACGCGGCGGCCGTACCAGTCCACGTCGTACACGAGCCACGAGCCGATCGGGAAGCCGATGCCGAACGAGAAGTACGACGCGTGGTGCGCGAAACCGAAGACCGGGCGCGCGTAGACGACGTACGGATCGTAGGTCGGCACGTAGATCACGCGCGGGTTGGCGGGCACGATCACGATCCGCTCGCGCTCCACGGCGACGGTGTGCTCCCTGGTTGACACGAGGTTGCCCTGGGCTCGCGCCATTTCGCGCAGCCGCTGGACGGCGTCCATCACGTCGCCGGATTGCGCGGCGTACGCCTGGCCAAGCGCCGTTGCCCAGTCCTCCTGATTGGCCAGCATGTTCAGGACCGGCGGATAGTGCGCCACCGCCTTGACGCTGAGGTCCCAGTTCTGGTCGTCGATGTCCCGCGTCCCCCGCTCACGCACAAACCGCGAAGCGACGGCCACCTGGTCCGGGAACGTCGCAGCCACCAGCACCTGCGCCAGCAGCGCGTCCGGATAGAGCGCGACCGGTGCCACGAGGTTGTCGAGCTCTTCCTGCGAGTAGACGACCTGGAGACGCGGTTCCTGCCCGAGGGCGGCGCCCGGAGTGAAGGCGACCGCGGCGGCCAGCGTGGCGAACAAGAATCTCTTCATGGATCCCCCGGATGATCGACGAGCGATGAGCGACGAGCGATGAGCAAAGGGAAGCGGGGGCATTCCCTGTGCCAACACCCGGGGCCTGCGCGCCGGATCGGCTCGCCCAGGAGCATGCGGCCCATCTCGTTACGGTGCAACAAGATGACTGCGCATGGCGTAACCACCGACCTGCGGGAGATCGCCCCGGCCACCCCAGCCGTCCCCGATTGCGGACGCCGACCTGTCCTCGACGCGACGCACCCCGGTCCCCTCGTCAGGCGGCGCCGGGCACGACGGCAGGCTGCAGGGAGCCCGTCCGCTGCCTGAACTCGCGCCGGAGCAGGAGCAGGCTGACCGCGAGCTGTACGCCGACCGTCGCGACCGACATGTACCACACCTGCCGGATCTGGAATCCCGGGCGTGTTGACAGCCACACGACCGGGACCGCGAAGATGAAGATCCGCGTGGCGCTGCTGAGCACCGACGGGATGGTGTTCCCGAGCGCCTGGAACATCGAGGAACACGTGAAGATCACGCCGGTGGCCACGAAGTTCCACGAGATCACCTGGAGGAATCCGGCCGCCACCGCCAGGACCTCCGGATCGTTCGTGAAGGCGCGGATGAAGACCGCCGCCTCCACCTGGCAGACGAGCGTGAGGATGAACATCAGGGCGCTGCTCATCAGGGCCGCCGACGCGAACGCCTGGCGCGCGCGGTCGATGCGCCCGGCCCCCACGTTCTGGCCCGCCACCGGCGCTGCCGCGAACGCCAGCGCCATGGCCGGGAGGAAGATCGCCTGCATCACGCGACCGCCGGTGCCGAAGCCGGCCTGCGCCTCGGCGCCGAACGGTCGGATCGCCCAGTAGATCACCGCCATGTACAGGAACATCAGCGCGAATTCCCCGCCGGCCGGGAGGCCGATCCGGAAGAGGCGCCGCCAGGTGTCGAACCGCGGTCTGATCATCGAGCGATCGACGCGCACGAAGGTCTCGAGGCGTTCGAAGTAGAGGAACATCAGCGCGACCCCCATGGCGACCGAGATCGAGGTCGCGAGCCCCGCGCCGGCGACGCCCATGGGCCGTCCGGTGCCGACGCCGGCGATGAGCACGGGCGCAAGCAGTGCGTTGAGCAGGACGGTGAAGACCTGGACCACCATCGTCGGCTTCGCGATACCCGTGCCGCGCAGCGCCGCGCCCATGGCGACCAGCGCGAACTGCAGCGCCATCCCGGGGGTGAACCAGCGGAGGTACGTCAGGCCGGCGTTCACCGTAGGCGGGTCGGCTCCGATGGTGCCGAGGTACCAGCGTGCAGCGCCGAATCCGGCCGCGAGGGTGAGGATCGCGAAGCCGGCCGCGATCAGAAGGCTCTGATTGAAGACGAGGTTGGCATCGTCGCGGTCCTTCCGTCCGGCCGCGTGCGACACGAGCACCATGGTCCCGATGCCGAGGACCTGCGTGAGGGCGAGGATCATGAACTGCGCGTTCCCGGCTGCGGACACGCCGGCCAGCGCCACCGGTCCGAGGGGCGCGACGAAATAGAGGTCGACCAGGTAGTACAGCGTCTGGAAGATCATGCCGGCCGCGATCGGCGCGGCGAGGCGGAGGATGTGGGCCGGGATCGATCCCTTCGTCAGGTCGTGCATCGAGGTCGGGAGCGGGGAGAGGTCGTCGTCAGGCAGCCGCTCAACAGGAGGGATAGGAAGGGTCAGGGCCGGCGATCGCCGGGCGGTCCTTCCGCTGGGCAATCGCCATCATCACGTCGAAGACGAACCGTCCGAGCCGCGCCGAGTGCTCGTAGTCGATGTACTGCGGCTCGTCCGTCGCCTGGTGGTAGTCCTGGGCGTACCCGAGCGACAGGTAGACCACCGGCACGTTCCTGCGGACGTAGTTGACCTGGTCGCTCCGGCAGAACCGGTTCATCGGGTTGGACGGCACGTCCCACGATCGGTCGATGGCCATGACCTCCTCGCGAACGGCGTTCACCGAATCGATGATGTCGCCGAACTCGCGCGACAGCCGCCGCGCCCCGAGCATCTGCACCGAGGCCGGGCCGCCGTACTTGACCTCGGTCACGCGGCCGCGTCCGACCATGTCCATGTTGTGTGCGGCGACGATGTTTTCCAGCGGCACCGTGGGATGGTCGGTGAACCAGCGTGACCCGCGGAGCCCGCCTTCCTCGCCCTGGTGCGAGATGAAGATGATGGACCGCGCGGGACGCTCTCTGGTAAACCGTTCGGCGACTTCCAGCATGAGCATGCTGCCCGATCCGTCATCGTCGGCGCCGTTCAGGATCGAGTCGAGGCGGGGCGGCCGGATGCGGCGGGCGTGCGCGATCAACGAATCGATGACCCGTTGCTGCGCGGCGGTCGGCCGGCAGACGGGATCGTTCGCGCCCTGGCGCCGGGTGACCGTGTTCACGGCCCGCAGGGAGTCGTGATCGACGGGGGTCGCCACGCCGGAGTGGTCGTTATGCGCGCCCAGGAGCACGTACTCGTGGGCCCGCGCCGGATCGGAGCCGGGGAGGATGGCAATGACGTTGCGCGCCGGCACCGCGCCCGGCTGCCACGTCTGCCGCCAGCGCCCGGTGAGCGGCAGGCCTTTCGTCCCGACGTCGAGGGCGCCGAGCGAC
>JABWBJ010000488.1 GCA_013360595.1 Gemmatimonadaceae bacterium
TCGCCGCTCCCGAGCACGAGCGAGTCGCGCACGGGCGTGACGGCCGGAGTCCGCGGGCGACGGCTCAACTCGTCAGGCGCCACGGTCTTCGGCGCGCCGGCGATGCCGCGGACGAACGCCACGTTGCGCTCGTGCGCCACGACGGTCACCCCCTGGGCCATGTACTCGCGGACGCCGCCCGAGTGATCCCAGTGATGGTGCGTCATGACCACCTGCCGGACCGGCTTCCCCGCGAACCGCCCGCGGATCGTGTCCAGCACCGCCCGCGAGCGAATCGCCGTCTGCGGCGCTTCGATCACCACCACGCGGTCCGACTGCTCGATGACCAGCGAGTGGTGTGACCCGCCTTCGGCGCGCCAGACCCCGGGAGCGAGCTGGTTCATCTGCACCGTGATGGGCGGCGCCGCCGGCGGCGCCGCCGCCCTCGCCCGCGCGACGATCGAATCCGGAATCGCGAACAGCGAATCGGCCAGCGGCCCATCCAGGGTCACCGCCGTGACTGTGGCCGCGCTCTGCACACGGCCGTTCACCAGGACGTCGATCTGCCGCGGGTACTTGAGCGCCCCCGACGGCGTCCAGCGCGTGAGCAGCTGCGCCGTCGACCGGTCGCCCAGCACCGGGTCGTCGGTGATCGTTTCGACGACGGTGAGATACCCGCTGATCGGATCGAAGTACATCGCGACCGAGTCCTGCCCGGACACGGCGCGCACGCCGTGCATCGAAACCTGTCGCCACGTCTTCGGCGGGATCGCCCGGAGCGACCCCGGGTTGTCGAGCGCCCAGAGGAGGAGCCGCTCGGGTGGCTGATTGCTGACGCGCGCGAACGCCGCGACCGCATTCGCCGCCGCGGGTGCCTGCACCCCGTTGTTCTCGCTCAGCCCGCCGGTGGCGGTCATGATCGACCGCGTCCGGTTCACCCCGCCGGCTCCGGCGCCGGGGCGCGACTCGGTCACGGACAGCACGCGATTCCCGCCGTGGTCCCTCGACGTCCGCACCACCTGCGTGGCCGTCAGCCGCGGGGGCGTTTCCGGTGTTTCCTCCTGCCCGATCCCGAACGAGGCCGACGTGACGTCCATGGCAATGGTGCGCAGCGCGCGCAGCGCCGGTTCACCACCCATCGCCTCGACCGCGCGAGTCACCAGCGCGCGTGGCGGGGAGGCACCCTGCGCACCAGCGCCTGATGACACTGCCATCGCGCCGAAGGCGATCACCAGGAGACGAACCGACGAAGAAGGCGACATGGCACACCCAGCCGTTGAGGAATGCCCAAGCATAGACCGCCCGGGCCGCGGTCGCCAGAGAACCGGTCCCAGTCCCACCGGCAGCGGCTCGGGACGCTACCGTCGCCGAAGGCTCCGCCCCGGCAGTGCTCCCGTCGGCTGGCCGTCGATCACCACCGCGGTCCCGTTCACGAAGACCCAGCGCATCCCCACGCTCGTCCGCTCCGGGTCTACGTACGTCGCCATCTCGCGGATCGTCGCCGGGTCGAAGACGATCACATCCGCAAAATGGCCCACCGTGAGCGATCCCCGCTCGGCGATCCCGTACACCTCGGCCACCTGCGCCGAGGACGACTGCACCATGCGCTCCATCGTGATCACCGGCTTGTCGAGGACGTACCGCCGGATCTTGCGCGGGTAGGTGCCGTAAAGCCGCGGGTGGCCGCTCGATCCGTCCGAGCCCGTCATCACGTACGGGTCCTTCATGAAGGTTTCGATGTCTCGTTCCGTCATGTTGAACGAGGCCACGCCCATGTCGAGCCCGGTGCGGATCATCTCCAGCGCCGTCTCCACAGGGGGTGTTCCCCGCTCCGCCGCCACCTGCTGGAGTGTCTTGCCGATGTACGGGCCAGCGCTCGGGCTTCCGTTGATGAGGAGCAGCGTGCTGTCGCCGCCCCGGCGCCGCAGGTTGTCGCGCATGTCGGCCAGCATGCGGTCGCGGGTCGCCGGGTCGCCAATTCTTAATAGTGGCCTCATGTTCCGATAGGGCTCCATGAGAGAAATTTAACCGCGCAACATCCATGCCCGCATGGATT
>JABWBJ010000489.1 GCA_013360595.1 Gemmatimonadaceae bacterium
TGCGACGAGGCCATGGCGTCCGGCGCCGACGTGCCGGTCACGTACGCGGGGCTCGCCGGCGACGTGCGCACGGGGGACCGGATCCTGATCGACGACGGCCTCATCGAGCTCGTCGTGCTCGAGGTGCGCAACCGGCGCGTGGTGTCGCGCGTGCTGTACGGGGGCCCGATCGGCAGCCACAAGGGCATCAACCTTCCGGGCGTGCAGGTCACGGCGCCCTCGATCACCGACAAGGACCGCGCCGACGCGCGCTTCGCGGCCGAGCAGCAGCTCGACTACCTCGCCCTGAGCTTCGTGCGCCGGGCCGACGACATCGCCACGCTCCGGGCCCTCGTGCCGAAGTCGCTGCTGGTCATTGCCAAGATTGAGAAGGATAGCGCCCTCGACGACATCGACAACATCATCCAGGCCGCCGACGGCATCATGGTCGCCCGCGGCGATCTGGGCGTGGAGCTGCCCTTCGAGGAAGTGCCGCTGGTCCAGAAGCGGCTGATCCGGCTCGCGAACCAGCACGGCCGCCCCGTGATCACCGCCACGCAGATGCTGGAGTCGATGGTGGAGCATCCGCGTCCCACGCGCGCCGAGGCCAGCGACGTGGCCAACGCGATCCTCGACGGCACCGACGCCGTGATGCTGTCGGCGGAGACCGCGTCCGGGGCGTACCCGGAGCTGGCCGTGCGCGCCATGCAGCGGATCATCGCCGAGATCGAGCGTCGCGGCGCGGGGGCACTCCCGCGACGGGAGGAACGGCGAGCCGGACTCGTGGTCGCCTCGACCGAGGAGACGATTGCGGCCGCCACACGGACCGCGGCGGTGCTGCTGGGGGCGCCGCTCGTCGTGGTGTTGACGCGGAGCGGGTTCTCGGCGCGCATCGTCTCGGCGCAGCGGCCGGAAGTGCCGATCCTCGGTCTGACGCCGGTGGAGCGGACGTACCATCAATTGGCGCTCGTGTGGGGCGTGATTCCGGCGCTGGCCCCTCCGGCGGACACGTACGTGGCCATGTTCGAGCATGCGCGCGCCGAGATCCTGCGGCGCGGTCTGGCGCGCCCCGGCGACCGGGTCCTGGTCACCGCCGGCGTCCCGTTCGACGTGCCCGGGAGCACGAACCTCGTGAAGGTGGAGGTCGTGTGAAACTCACCTTTCTCGGCACCGGGACGAGCTTCGGCGTGCCGCAGATCGGGTGTCACTGCCCCGTCTGCCGGTCGCCGGATCCCCGCGATCGCCGCAACCGCGTCGGGGCGGTGGTGGAGACGGACCGCGGCACGCGGCTCCTCATCGACACGCCGCCGGAACTCAGGCTGCAGCTGATCACGTGCGGCATCGATCGCATCGATGCGGTGCTGTTCACGCACGACCACGCGGATCACGTGCAGGGGCTCGACGACGTGCGCGCGTTCACCATGCGTCGCGACGCGCCGCTGGCGATGTACGGGTCGGAGGGCACGCTGGAACGCATCGCGAAGCGGTTCCCGTACATCTTCGACGAACGGGTCCGGCCCCTCCCCGGCACGTCGAAGCCGGAGGGTCAGGTGCGCGTCCTGGCGCCTGGCGAGACGCGCGAGATCGGCGACACGGCGGTGACCGCAATCGAGATTCCCCACGGGGCCGCGACCGTGTTCGCGTACCGCATCGGCGCGCTGGCCTACGTCACCGACGCCAAGCGCGTGCCGCAGGACGCGCTGGACCGGCTGATCGGGGCGAAGGTGCTCGTCATCAACGCGCTGCTGCGAACCGAGCATCCGACGCACCTGTCGATTCCCGAAGCCATCCGGGTGGCGCAGCAGGTGGGCGCGGAGCGGACCTACCTGACGCATCTGACGCACGAGAGCTTCCACGCCGACCTGGAAGCGGAACTGCCGCGCGGGATCAGCCCGGCGTTCGACGGGCTGGTGGTGAAGGTGGACTGACCGGGGGGCGACGTGATCCGGCTCGACTACACGTTCATGACGGCGCCGGCAGTGGCCGGCGGAATCGCCGAGTCCGAGTTCGCGGCGCTGCAGTCGGCGTTCGCGGCGGCGTTCGCGGCGACGGCCC
>JABWBJ010000047.1 GCA_013360595.1 Gemmatimonadaceae bacterium
CCGACGGGGCCAAGGCGGAGTTCGCCCGCCACCTGGGCTTCGCGCGCCTCCTCCCCGCCGAGGGCGAGGTCTTCCGCCTCGCCGACACCGCCTTCCGGGTCCAGGCGGAGGTGCCGGGGCTCTCCATCGAGAGGGGGTCCGAGGCGCTGCCCCTGGACCCCGGCGAGGCCCAGCCCTTCGCCAGCGGCGACGTCCTCTCGGGCCTGGGGCACCGGATCCGGATCTCCCTCCAGATCTCCACCCGCAGCGAGCCGATCCGCGGCCCCAAGGGGGGGATCGTGGGCTACCGGGCGGTGCGGGAGCCCAACCTGGTGGTGGCGATCCCCGAGCCCGGGGAAGGCCCCGCGGCCCGCCACCGGGCCTCCACCGTCACCTACCTCCCCGTGGAGGGGGAGCCCACCGTGTACGGGCTGGCCCCGGACCGCCCCAACCGCTTCTACGGCGGCGACGACCGGATCGGCCCCGCCGGCGGCGAGGTGGTGCCCATGGACCTGCCGGACCGGGAGCTGATCGCCCTGTTCGAGCGGGGCTTCCGCCAGGGCACGATCTACGCCGACCGCGGCTTCGTGCGGGTCCTGGACCGCCACGCCGTCCGGGCCCTGCTGGGGGAGCTGCCCGAGGGGGCGGGGGACGCCTACCTCGCCTCCCTCCCCGACGCCGCCGTCCAGCGCTGTATCCTCTCCCTCATCAACGCCTCCACCTTCCCCTCTCCGTCATCCGGCAAAGCCGTGGTGGACTACCCGATCACGTTCACCCCCCCACCCCCCCCGCGCAGCACCGGCGCCACCGACCTCTGACCCCCCCACGAGCCGTGGCCGGGGCGGGATGCCTCTGGAATGGCGGGCGCAAAGGAACCCCCCGGGGGTTGCAAGCCGTCACGATCTGGCGGATCACCGGGCGTTTCGTGCGATCGATCGGAACGGCAGGGCTCGCCTGCCAGCTCTTGGCCCAAGCCGTGCCCAACGCGGGGCGGGGCGTCCGTGCCTCCGGCCGCGGGTTGCTTCCCCTTGCTCCGACCGTGGCCGCCGCCTTTCGCGGTCGGCGGGTGCGAGCCGCTCTTCTTGCTGCCGCTCGCGGCGCCGCCGGAGCTGCCGTCCACGGCGCCGCCGCCCTCCGACTCGGCGAGCGCCCGAAGCTCGGGGATCGCCAAGTCCATCGGCGCGAAGTCTGACTGATGAAGATCGATCAGGGTGCGGGCGGCGCGCCGGTAGCGGTTCAACTCCGTGCTCGTCGTGTGCCCCGTCCGGTCCATCACCTGAGTCTCGGTCCATCCGTTCGCAAGCCGTACCGTGACGAACGTAGCACGGAGGTCGTGCAGTCGGATCCGCTGGCGCCGGGCGCTGTGCTCGAAGAGCTCGGGGCGCTTGATGCCGGCGATCTTGAGCCGCTCCCGGAGGTCCACGGCGCCGCTGCGCCCGGGTAGATGGCCCCCGGCGGAGCCGACGAACACAAACGAGCCCTTGGGCGCCAGCTTGCGCCACAGGCAGAGCGCGCGCAGCGTATCCGGCGAGAGCTTCCACGCCCGGGGCCGCTTCGTCTTGTTCTCGTCGAGCCTCACGACACCGTGCTCGAAGTCGATGTCAGACCATTCCAGCTCGCCGGCCTCCGTGTCGCAGCGCATCCCCTCCCGGCATAGAAAGGCATAGTAGACGCGGAACACGAGCGGGATCTTCGTGCACCCGATCAGCCGGGACTCCTCGTCCGGGTAGAGATAGGCATAAGCCTTGGCGCCCCGATCGCCCTTCGGCGCCCAGCCGCGCGGGATGGGGCTGCTCTCGATGAGCTTGAGCGGGTACACGGCGAAGCCGAGCACCCGATTGATCCTCAAGGCAATCTTGCCACGCATGCCGACCGAGTGACGCTGCGGCAGGTTGCGCATGACCAGCTCGGCGTGCTCGATCTTGAACTGCCGGATCGGAACCTGGCCGACCAGCGGGAGGATGTAGAGATCGAAGTTGCTTCGGTACTTCCGAACATCCTCGAGGGGCTTGACGTGGTCTGGATATCGCTTGCGAAGCTCGCCTGACACCCACGCGTTTGCGATGTCTGCGAACGTCGCTTCCGTCTGCTTCGCCCCTCCTTCACCACGGCACAGGAGATCGATCGCATTCCGCACGCCTGCGAGGATTTGGCCTTCGCTCACGGCGGCGCGCTCAAGGAGTGGCAGACCGACCGCGATCTGCCGTGCCGCCGAGAGGCGATCCGCCATTTCGGAGAGCAGATCCATGCGCGAGCGGGCCGTGGCCTCAGTCCAGCGCCCCGGGAGCGCGAACGCTCGCCGGCCCACGTCCGGCAGGCTCAGGCGCACCTCCCAGGAGTCGCGGCGGCGCCGGAGCGATCCCTTCCCGTTGGCACGCTTGGGATCGGCCGCCAGGTGGGCTCGCGAGGTCTCGTCAGTGGGGGCCGGCTCGGCGTCGCCGGACGCCGATGGGCGGCGGCCGGTGCTCCGGCTCGGGGACGGGGCGGACGAGGACACAAGGGGACGCTTGGCACGCGCCCGCCGTTCGGCTAGAGGGGCCATCGGGTCGATCTCCGGTTAGTCGGGGTTCGATCAAGGGCTCGCTCGGTGTTCCACCACCGGGCGGGCCCGCTTTATTTCGACCGCAGCATACCACGGATGCGCGTGGTCGGAGGAGGCGGAAGCTCTGCAACCCGAGCCCGGCCGCCTGGGAATTTCCTCTCGAGCCCCGCTTCTGCGAGGATACGGTCGACGAGCTCGTTATCATCGTCGGGCGTCGCGGGTCGCGGGCTGAGCCCCGGGACGCTCGCGAGCGATTCGAGGTAGGCAACGAAAGCCGCCCGATTGACCAGCCGCAGCTTCCCGAGCCTCGTTACTGCGACCGGGAACCCCTGCGAACGTATCAGCTCGAGATAGACGCGTGGGGGGATCCCCGTGATCGCCGCCACGTTCTTCTGGGACAGCAGATCCGGCGCGGGTCCGGCGACCGCAACTGCGGCTGCGCCAGCGATACCCCGCAAGGCTTCCCGTGGTATCTCGATCACTGCCTTGACATGGCTCTCGCGCCGATCTCCAATCGGCTCCCGCTGGTCCTCGTGTCCCGCGTTCATATGGACCTCCCGTTCCAGAACCACCACGCCGCGCCGACTCCGGCGAGGAACACCAGTGCGCCGCTGTCGGCGCGGCCTCGGTCGGGCCCAGGCGCCGGAGCTGACGGCGACGCCGCTCCGGCCGTCCACGGGGCATCCGCTCGCAGATCGTAGAGCTCCACGTCCGCCCCGTAGAACGTGCGGAGAATGCCGAGGCAGTCATAACCGCGGCCTGCCATCCACCGCGCCCCGTTCTGGGACATGCACCCCCGGTTCGCCTTGCTTTCGGCGGCGAGCTTCGTTCGCTCGACGCGGTCTCCCCATTTCCGCGCGTTGTAGGTCACCCAGCGCTCGGTCCCCTTCGGATCGGTGCCCGGCACCGGCGTGCCAGCCTCCGACCAGAGCGCCCCGGCGACATAGCTCCCGAGGATCAGCTCGTTCTGGTACGTCGCGACCTGCCAGGCCGTCGCATTGGCCGCCGCCGCGGCCGCCGGCGCCGACCCCGGGGCATACACCTGGAACGTCTCACTATTGGGAATCGGCGCCGCTGGCGTCCCGAGGCCCGGCTTGTCCCGCATCGCCCGGAGGACGAAGGTCCGCGCCGCGACCGCCTGCGCCTTGAGCGCCTCCATGCCCGCGTTCCCATTCTCGGCCGTCACCACCCGGGGCAGATACTCGGCCTCGAGGTCCATCCACCCGTCGACCGTGAACACGCGCCCCGGCACGTCGCTCCGCCGCATCGGAAGCGTCAGCGGTTCATATCCGGGCTGAAGGCTCGGCCGCACGTGCCCATCGAGGAGGACCGGGAGCCACACGTTTGCCTGCGCACTGTGCGCCGCTCCGTCATTCGGCCCCGAGGCGGCGCTGTACACGAACAGATTGCCATCAAAGCGCACATTGAAACCACCGCTCTCCGGCATCGGCAGATCCCACCCGGTGACGAGCCGGGCCACCGCCGCCGTCGACAGGAATCGCGGCTCGGTCACGATGTACGTGTGCGAGAGGACCATCGTCGTGATCCGCTGCCGCGCGGCCGCCGCCAGATCCCGGAGGTACTTGATCTGCGAGTCCGCCGGCGGGTTCGATGCGTGCGCGCCGTCGATGAACAAGTAGGCGCCCGCCTGCGCGCCGGCCATGCATAGCGCCCGAACGCGCATGCACCCGGCCGAGAAGCCGCCGAGACATGCCAGCGAGAGCTTGTCCCGCCCCGTCTGCGCGGTGGCGAATTTCCCGATGGCGCCGAGCGACTCCTGGCCCTTCGCCGTCTCGTCGATCACGACGATCGGCGTCGGCCCGACCGCGCGCGCGACGATGGACCGGAGCGCCCCGATCGGCGACGGGAAGAAGAGCACGACCAGGTCGCGGCTCAGCCCCTTCTGGAGGACCGTCAAGCTCACCGCGATCCCCGGCAGGGCGCCTTGAAGAAGCCGCAGCCGTCGTGGGCCTCGAGCATCGGGTAAACCCACACGTCTGCTTTCGCGTCGGGGTGCTCCGGGTCGTCGGCGAAGAACTGGAACCGCCACGCGAACACGTCGGCGGGGAAGTACGCCGCGGCAACCACCTTGGGCACCGCGGGCAATGGCGCCAGCGCGAGCTCGTCGAGGGGGAAGAACGACTTGCCTCGACGCGCAGGGTACGCGGGAACGGTCACATAGGTCCGCTCCTGGAGGATGATCAGAGCCTGGCAGCCGACATACCAGCGGACGCCGGTCTCCCGGCTGCTCACGACGGGCGGGCGCCGCATGAGGAGCACCGCTCCTCTCGACACACCATTGAGGTCGATCACGTTATCGTTCCTCCGCCCCTGGATCACGATCGGCCCGATCATCGCTCTCCCCTTTCCGGCGCGAGCGGCTCGCGGCGTCGACACGCCGCGAGCCTGCCCGTCTTGTGCTGGTGTCAGCGGCGCATGCGCTGGTCCTGCGTCATCACGAGGTCGTCCTTCGGGCGGATCGCGTCCCCGTACACGGTCATCCGCAGGATCACGGACAGCCGCTTGGGGACGAGCATGCTGCCCGCGATGTCGACCGGCTTGATCGGGAACGTCACCTGCTCGTGCGTCCGGATAAGCGCCTCGAAGATGCCCGCCCGGCCGGCGGACGTCTGTTGATCCAGGCTCCAGACGTATCCCTCGCTCATCTCGGCCAGGCCCACGCCGCCCGAGGTCTCGCCGAGGCTCATCCGGGTGACGGGAATCTTCTGCAAGGGGCTGATGAGCAGCTCCTGCCTGTCACGATTCCCGCCAGCCTGCTTCTTGTCCCACACGAAGTAGAGCACCCCGGTCGGGAACATCGCGTCGATGAGCCGGCAGCGCCCGTCGAAGTCGTTCAGGAGCTCGCCGGGAAGGAACACGGCGCCGTCGTCCCAGAGCGTACCGTTCCCCGTGAGCGTATCCTTGATCTTCGAGTCGAGCTGGAGGTTGGCGAGCTCCGCCGGATTGTAGAGCACCCGCATCCCGCAGAACTCGATTCCGAGGTGGGTGATGATGAACACCTCCCGCGGATAGAGATTCTTGCCGGGATATTGCAGGTTGGTCTCGCCCGCGTTCACGGTGTGGGCGATGCCGTTCGCCCCGTTCGCGTCCGCGAGGCGGAACACCTTGTCCTCGATCGCCTCGTGGAAGAAGCTGATCGTTCCGGGTTCGAGGACGAGGGCCGCACCCAGGCCGTCTCCGACGCCCGTGAACACGGCTTCGGACGTGCCATAGTAATAGCCCTTCGAGGTCACCGTCTTGCCGCCGTGCTGCTTCCGGACCTGCCGGAACAGCTTGTTCTTGAAGCGGTAGATGTTCGGCAGGAGCGGCCGCCGCGCGTTCGCGGGCGGCGGCGGCTTCCGGACCTTCACGCCCTTCTTGAACGTGTGCGACAAGAGCCCGAGGAGCTGGTCGTTGTTGGGCGGCTTGCCACCGTTCGCGCTCTGGAAATGGAGCAGGATCTTCCGGATGGCCGCATTGCCGGGCCCCGCGGTATCGTCCTCCCCGTCCTCGTCCGGATCCCCGGCCTCCTGATCGTCGGCGTCCGGATCGCCGGCGTCCTCGTTCTCGTCCTCATCGTCGGGGTCCCCCGTATCGGAGTCCTCGGCGAGGCGGTCGAGCTTCGTCATGAACTTCTCGACTTCCTGTGCGTTCTTCATCGTCCTTTGCCTTCTGCCTCAAGGGGCATAGATCTCGTCCACCGTGTGGTGCACGCTGTCGTTGCCGGCCCGATTCCCCTGCGTGAGCTGGGGCGCGCCGGCCTCCTGGCGCTGCCACTGCGATGCCGGCACGAACACCTGCTGTCCCTCCGGCGTGACCACCCATTGACCTGACGGGGATCCCCACCAGGGGGAGCCCGCCTCCCCGAGCTTTTTCTCGGCGGGCTTCGCCGCGGCCGGCTGGTTCTGGAACCCGTTGACGAACAGGTAGCCCCCGAGGGCCATCAGCGTCCTGCCGTGCGGGTTCCTGCGCTTCGCGAGCGCATAGCCGACGAGGAGGAGCGCGATCGGGATGGCATACCAGTTCTTCTGGAGCCACTCCGACTGCTTCACCATCTCGGTGTTCATCATGAACCCCGCGATGCCGCCGACCACGACGCTCATGAGCCCGTGATCGTCCCTCGTCATCGCGTGGCGGGCCGCCCTCCTCACGACGACTCGGACCTGTCTTCTACGTGCTTTCGGTTTCGCCATGTGCACCTTCCTTGTTACTTGCGGGACCAGATGAGGAAGAGAATCCCACCGGCGACGGCAATCGGCACGATCGCTCCGAGACCGGATCCGACCTTGCTGATCGCGGTGTCGAGGGACTGCGCGGCACCGGCGAAGGGCGTCGGAAGCGGCGCCTGGCGCTGTTCGGCGATCTTGCGCTGGGTCTTGAGAAGCGACTCCAGCAGCGTCATCTCCATATCGTCGTAGGGGATGCGTGCGCCCTGTCGGTCCTCCCGTTCGAGGTGATTGAGCACGACCTGCACTGCGGCCGCCTGCGCGGCCACGAGCTTCCGCGTGTCTTCCCGGCGCGCGAGCTCCCGATCGATGACGTCACCCGCTACCTTCGCGACCACCACCGACACGAGCGTGCACGCGGCGGCCCCGACGACCCAGAGGACGAGCGGGAACGCCCCCGCCTCGAAGACACCGATCGGACCGTGGAGGACCGGCTCGTTCCCGTCCTCGGTTCGCACGCTCTGCACCGCGTACTGGCCAGGCGGAACGATCATGAGCAGGGTCCGGAGAAGCGTGCTGCCAATCTCCAGCGATGCGCGATCCAGGTACATGTCGGGGCGATATACGTCGTACTGGATCCTGCCCTCCGGCCCCTCCGGGCGCGGCGGGGACGCTTTCATCAGACCCGCTTGCAGCGTGAGGGCGACGAGCATTCGCATGTAGCGCGTGCGCGTCGGCTGCGCGATGCTCGCCCACGCTCCGCTCTTGGCGACGCGGAACATGTCCGGGACCACGGCGGCCGGATTGGTGTCCGTATGAGACCAGATGAGGGTCACACGTCACCTCATGAGCAGAGAGAGCATCGTTCCGCCGATCACCAGCATGGCTGCGTCATCGTCCTTCCCGCTCGCCTCGCGAGTCGACGGCGCGGGCGCCGGAGGCGGCGGAGCCGGAGCCGGAGCCTGAGGCGGCGCCGGTATTGGCGTGCCCGGCGGCACCTGCGATCCACCGCCGGGAGGTGTCTGCGGCGCGGTTTGCCCACCCGGCAGCTCCGGGTTCGACGGTATCGGACGGGACAATGCCTCGAGCCGATAGGCGTTCAAGGAGGACTTCGTGTCCTCGTCAAGGACGCCGTCGGTGCGCAACCGAGACGATTGGGAGAGCGCGTTGCGCCAGCTCTGGAAGCTGCTGAGGCAAGCCTTCGTCCGCTCGGTCATCACGCCGTTCACGTCAGCCATAAATACATTTCCAAAATCCGATGGATCGGCAACTTTGGGATTCTCCATTGTCCACTGGACGAGGATCGACTGCGCCCATGCAATGATGGCCCTGTCCGCTGTCCCCCCAGTCGGGACAGGCGGAGGAGTCGACGGCAATTCAGGGACGCCCGGAGGCGGCTGAGCGGGAGGCTTCGGATCCGGCGTGGCCGGGGGAGGGGGCGTGACCGGGTCGGTCGGGATCCCGGGCGCCGGCTTCGCTTCGAGGCTCGCCGGCCAGGTGTCGGGATAGTTGAGTTTTTCGCCGGCGAACAGCGACTCCCAGTTCCCGTTGGACGCGACGGCTTTGTGTGGATTGACGCTCTTCAACGTTCTCCACCACTGCGGATCCGCCTCCGTGGCGCCCACGCGGCGCGCGATCTTTTCCGGCCAATCATCGCGCAGCACCTCGATCACGCGCTTCGTGATGGCGGGGCGCGGTCCGTCCTTGCCCACCCGCTTCGGCGCGGGCGAGGGCGCGGGAGCAGGCGGATCCTGTCCGAGGGGATCGTCGGGCTGGATCGGGGTCTCGGGCGCGGTGGTCACGCGCTCCGAGGTGACGGCCGCCGACGGCTTCGCCTCGGGGTGGGCGGGCCAGGTGTCCGGGTAATTCAGACGCTCGCCCGCGAAGAGGGTCTCCCAGTTCCCATCGGATGCGACGGCCTTGTGCGGATTAACACTCTTCAGCGTTTTCCACCACTGCGGGTCGACGGCAGCCGCGCCCGTCCTCTTGGCGATCTTCATCGGCCAGTCGCCGGCACGCACCTCGATCTGGCGCTTCGTGATGTTGGGCCGCGGTCCGTCCTTCGTGGCCCGCTTCGCCTTCGGCGCAGGAGCCGTTTTGCGGGGCGGCTGGGCCTTCTCCGGCGCTTTCGGTGCGCCCGTGTCGCTGGCGCTGTTCAAGAGCAGCGGCGTGTAGTCGAGCCACCCGGGCGGGATGTTCACGCGCATCCGCAATGGATTTCGATTCGGGTTCGCCGCTTCGAGCTCCACCGCGCGATTCGGATCACCCGTGAGGTTCCTCGCGATCCCGGCGAACGTCTCCCCGGGAAGCATGAGATACTCGCGCATGACCGGGTCGACCCCGGCGGTGTCCTGAGCGCGCGGACCCCTGCCCGCGATCGCGCGGAGCATGTTCTTGGGCAGCTTCGCGAGATCGGGCATCAACTGGAGGAGCCGCACGAACATGTGGCGCGGCAACTCGGGCGGCGACACGTGCCACACCGGCCTCGGCAGATCGTCAATCGTGGGCTCCCGCGCGACCACGTCGGGCCCGCTCGTGTCGTAGGCGTCCTGCTCGTAGTCGTCCGCGTAGCTCTCGCCGGGCTGCGCCACGGGCTGCTCGGGCCAGCTCTCCTCCGGCGCGTAGGCCGGCGGAGCGTCGGGCGAGCTCGGAGCATCGGACCAGCTCGGAGCTTGCTCCCCATCCTCGGCGAGCTTCTGCGCGAGCTGCCGCAGCGCCTCGGGCGAGAATTTCGTCTCCGCGGCCGGCTGCGCGTGCGCGCTGGTCACCGCGGATCGGATCTTCTTCAGCGCTCCCAGCACGAGCTTCGAGCTCCCGAGCGGAATCGCGGCGCTCACGAGCGCCTTCTCGCCCGCGCTCATGCCCGTGAGGCTCGCGGCGATGCGGCGGCCGACCTTCTTGTCGATCAGCCCTCCCTTGACCATCGCGGCGCTCCGGTTTTGATCGAACTTCTGCGACGGGAGCTGCCCGGTCTGCTTCGCCAGCATGTACGCGTCGCGCGTCATCTGCCCGGACACGACGAGCACGGCGTCGATCGACTTCGACGGGTTGGGCGGGACCTCGAGCAGACCGCGCCGCGCGTCCTCGAGCACCGCGACTACCCACTTCGGGGTCGGCTTCTTCCGGGGCTTCCGGCGGCGCTTCTTCTTGCCGCCGAAGAGCCCGGAAACGAAGCCGCCGATCGCGCCGACCGCGCCACCGATTCCGGCACCGAGCGCGGTGCCGATACCGGGGAAGATGGTCCCCACGGCTCCGCCGATCGCCGCGCCCGTCCCGGCGCCGGAGGCGATGTTCTTCGCGTTCGGCCCCGCGGCATCCTGCTCGGCGCCTTCCCAGACGAAGGCATACGGCACCAGCTCGGCCGGGTCTCCAGTATCGGTCCAGGTGAATGCGTACGGGACTTCGTCGGTGTCGTCTGCGTGAGAAGACGGATCCGCCGTGTCGGTGCCCGGCGGGACCCACCGCTCCAAGGTCAGGGCCTGCATTGATTGACTCCTCTCTCGTTGGCGATCGGAGGGTGGGCGAACGCCGCGTGCCGGTCCAGGGCAATCAGGCCGCGCGCCGAAGTTCTCGCGCACGCTGACCGCCGGCTGAGTGGTCGCCGTGCAATCGAACGACACGCACGCGGCATACGGCGATCCCTGACCAACGCCGGATTCGTGACGTCAATTCGTCCCGGCTGCCCTGCTCCACCAGCGAGCGCCTGGTTGTCCACTGGTCGAGCACTGGTGCGACACTGGGGTTCCACTGGATTCGCGTGGTGATCGCGCTGTACGCTGTCACATCGGTGTGAGCCGACGTGCGATTGCACGACGCCCGCTCACGCGGCGGTCAGCGTGCGTCGTATCGGAGGGCATTCGCTTGACGGCGCCGCGATCTGGCCTATCGCTGAACGGCGTGAGCCACTACGAGCACGACCTCCGCGAAGGCGAGCCGCCGCCTTTGCCCCCGGAGCCGGCGCGGCAGTTTCCCACTCACCCGCTGTTCCCGCTGCCCGAAGGCGTGCGAGAGACCAAGGAGATCCACGAGATCACCTTCGATCGCTGGAGCGACAAGGGCGTCAAGGAGCGCTGCCCCGATCGCTTCGGCGCCGCCGAGCTGACGAGCCTCGCGCAGGTCGTCGACATGTTCGGTGGCGGCACGTACCAGTTCATCGCGTTCGACTCGCGGGGCAACTTCTCGCGATGGACGCCTGAGAAAGAAAAGGTGCGGATCGACCTGCCGTCAAAGCCCTTCCGTCACCTCGATCGCGCGGACCTCCCCTCGCAGGAGACGCAGCCGCAACAGCCCCTGCGGCACGGGGCCCCGCCCGCGGACATGGTCGGTGTCCTGATGCAGCAATCCATCGCCGCTCAGGAGAGGGCCGATCGCCTTATGGCCGCGCTCATCGATCGCCTTGCCACTCCTCCGCCCGTGCCTCCGCCTCCACCCCCTCCGCCGCCCCAGGCCGATCCGATCGCGATGCTCTCGGGCCTGGCCACCGTGCTCGAGAAGATCCGGCCGGCGCAGGCGGGGGACATGGTCAGCCAGCTCTCGGGCCTGGTCACCATCGTCAAGCAGCTCAAAGGCTCGCAGGGAAGCGACTCCTCGTCATCCGACGAGATGGCCCTGCAACCCTTCCTCTCGATGGTCACCAATGCGATGCTGCAAAAGCCCGGAGCGCAGACGCCGGCCGCGAACCCGCCCCCGCAACAGGCGCCGCCCCAGCCGCCCGATCTCGTATGGGTCCTCTTGCCGGACGTCGGCCCGGTCCTGATGCGCCACGAACAGGCGGCGCGGATGATGTCGCGCCCCTCGGCTCCCGCGCTGCCGGCTCCGGCGGCGAGCTCCGCCT
>JABWBJ010000490.1 GCA_013360595.1 Gemmatimonadaceae bacterium
CCCAGCGGACGGGCATGTCGGCCACGATGGCGTCGATGCCGCTCACCTCCTGGGCGAGGAGCGCGTTGTCGGCGGCGTCCATGTTGGAGAGCACGACGATCGCCGTCGCCCCTTCGCGGCGCAGGCGTTCGACCTCACGCCGCGCCGACGCGGCGGCGGGCTCGAACCGGAAGTCGGCCAGCGCCGACCGCGGAAGCCGGTCCCGGACCGTCGGGTTGACCAGTCCGATGAGACCGACACGAACGCTGCCCAGGCTGAGCAGCTGGCTGGCCCGAAGCAGCGTCGTGTCGGCCGCCCGAACGTTCGCCGAGAGCAGGGTGAGCGACGGGAACTCGCCACGCAGACGGTCGAGGACCGTGCTGCCCAGGGCGAGCTCGAACTCGAACGGGACGATCGCGGAGTACGCCAGGTCGCGCAGCGCGGCGAAGTCGAGCCGCGCGCGATCGGGGCGTGGCATTCCCAGGTCGCCATCCTGATGGCCGAGATCCACGGTGATGACCAGGCCGGCCTCGCGCTGCGCGGCGTCTCGCGCCTCGCGCAGGAGCGTGGCGCGGGGCCCGAGTTCTCCGAGGTTGAGCGGCAGCTCGAAGAGGCGGGTGTCGCCGACATCCACGCGGTTCATCTCGCCGACGGACCATGCCGCCGGGTCCTCGGGCCAGACGGCGCCGGGTTGTTCGATGATGATGATGCGGTCGTCGCGGGTGGAGCGGAGCCGCAAGGCGCGCACGCGCGTCTCGACGAGGTCGGGGAAATCGAGCCGGCGGCGCGGGTTGCGGTCGATCATGGCGATCAGATCCGGTTCCGGCCGCCACGGATCCTGCAGCAGCAGCACGTTGCTCGAGATGAACGCGCGGACCGAGTCGAGCACCTCGGCCTCCCCACGGCGCTCCAGCACGAAGGCGAGCTCGTCGCCGCGCGGTTCCTCGGACGGGAGGAAGACCACGACGCCCGGGGCGCGCCAGGCGAGGTGGCTGACCAGCTTGAAGGGCGCGCCCTCCGCGACCGCGCGTTCGGTGAGGAGTTCGTGCTCATCCTGCGCCCGGCGGACGCCTAACGCGCCGAGGCTGCGTCCCGTGTAGAGGACCGAGACGCGGGCGCTGTCCTGGGCAGTCAGCGGCGCGGCGACGAGCGGCGCCACGAGTGGCGCGAGGGCCAGCGCGGCCACCGTGGCCTGAACGCGAGGAGACCAGCGGTCCGGCAGCATCTCGTCGGGGTATCTCGGGGTGAGCGGAGCAAGCATACGGCCCGGTGGGGCACGTCGACAGATCCGTCCGGGTCTCGCGCCGACCCGGGCCCGCCGACCTAACCGCGCGGCGTGAGCAGGATGTCCCTGGTCAGCGCGTGCGCGGAGGTGCCTTCAATTGTCTTCTTCCGCCGTGGCGCGCGCTTTGCCCCAGTCGCGCTTCCCATTGCCGCGCAGGTGGCGCCGGCGTTCAGCGTGAATGTGGCGGATTTCGATGGGGACGGGCACGAAGACCTGTTCTTGAGCCAGAACTTCTTCGCGACCTATCAATGGCTGCCGCGGGTGGACGCCGGACGTGGGCTGATGCTCAAGGGCGACGGTTGTGGACGCCTGGACCCGGTTAGCGCAGAGCTGTCTGGAGTGCGCATCGATGGCGAGCAACGAGGCGCGGCAGTTTGCGATTTTGATCAAGACGGGAAGTTGATTTGGCGGTGAGCCAGAATGGCGCTGCCACCCGGCTGTTTCGGAATCGCACGGGAAGGCCGGTTCCCGTGCATTCCGTGAAGGTGGTGGGCGGAGAAGGATTCGAACCTTCGAAGGCAATGCCACCAGATTTACAGTCTGGCCCCGTTGACCGCTTGGGTATCCGCCCGGGAGGAGAAAGACCGCGACCGGCGTCGCACGGAGAGCCGGCGGCAGGGATTGAACCTGCGACCCTCGGTTTACAAAACCGATGCTCTACCGCTGAGCTACGCCGGCGTGCCACGGGAAGGTAGCGGAGGACCGCGGGATGGCAAGCGCCGCGCCTACGCCCCCCCGCCGACCGGTCCCGACGCCCGCTGG
>JABWBJ010000491.1 GCA_013360595.1 Gemmatimonadaceae bacterium
AGCCGAACGGCCGCGTGCTCGCCCAGCACGGCTTCACGCGGTCCCTCGACGTCATGGCGATCTGCTCGCTCGTCGCGGCCATCCACGCCTCGGCCTCCGAGCTGGGCCGCCAGATCGGCGGGGCGCCGTTCGGCCCGCTCCATCACGGCGGTGCCAGGCGGCAGGTGTTCCTGGCCCCGGTGCAGTCCGGTGCCGGCCCCATCCTCGTGCTCGCCGTCTTCGACGAACGGACCTCGCTGGGCGTCGTCAGGCACTTCTTCGGCGCGCTGGCCCGGCGTCTCGCAACGCTCGGCGAGCCGCCGGGAACGACGCTCCCCTCCACCGGCGATCTCGAACGGGACCTGAGCCGGAACCTCGCCATGCTCTTCGGGAGGGCCTGAGCGATGCCGGTCGTGCACTACGCGGCCCGCGAGATCACCTGCAAGATCGTCTACTACGGTCCCGGACGGTCGGGGAAGACGTCCAACCTCCAGTACATCCACCGCCGGGCGCCGGCCGATCGCCGCGGCGAGATGATGTCGCTCGCCACGCACGGCGATCGGACGCTCTTCTTCGACTTCCTCCCGCTCGATCTCGGGACCATCTCGGGCTTCACCACGCGCTTCCAGCTGTACACCGTCCCCGGCCAGGTCTACTATCGATCCACGCGCCGGCTCGTGCTCCAGGGCGCGGACGGCGTGGTCTTCGTCGCCGATTCCCAGCGGCGCCAACGGGAGGAGAACGTGGAGAGCTACCGGGACCTGCACGAGGCCCTGGCGGAACAGGGGACCGATCCTCGCGACCTCCCGCTCGTCCTCCAGTACAACAAGCAGGACCTGCCCGCGGACCTGATCTGTCCGCCGGCGGAGCTCGACCAGCTCCTCAACTTCCGGAATGTCCCGAGCTTTCCCGCCGAGGCGCTGGGCGGGCGGGGCGTTTTCGAGACCCTGCGGCGGGTGTCGGAGCTCGTGCTGCGCCGCCTGGCGGCGCCGGCGCCTGCCGTCGCGACCGGACGGTAGGCATGCTCGACGGACGCTTCCGCTTCGAGACGTTCGTCGTCGGCCCATCCAACCGGCTGGCCGTCTCGGCTGCGCGGGCGGTGGCCGAGGCGCCCGGACGCACCTACCTCCCGCTCTTCCTCTACGCCGAGTCCGGGCTCGGCAAGACGCACCTGCTCGGCGCGATCGGGTTCCACGCCGCCGCGCTGGATCCGCAGCTGTCGACGGCCTATCGCGCCGCCGAGGTCTTCGCCGAACAGCTGGAGACCGCGGTCGCCAGGGGGGAGCTGAATGCCTGGCGAAGGGAGTGGGAAGCGATGCGCCTGCTCCTCCTCGACGACGTCCAGTTCCTCGAGGGACGCACGGACGCTCAGGCCGAGCTGCTGCGGCTCATCGACCACGCCCAGGCGCGCGGGAACCAGGTGGTGCTGGCCAGTGACCGGCCGCCCGGCGATCTCGACGCGCTCGATCAGCGGCTCCTGTCGCGCATGTCGGGGGGCCTCATCGCCGACATCGCCGCCCCGGAACGCGAAACCCGGCGCGCCATGCTCCGGCTCTGGCGCGAGCTGCGCCGCTGCCTGCGCGATCCAGCGCCGCTGTAACGCCGCGTGCAGGTCTGCGAAAATGTCACGCTTGATGGATAAGCGCCCTTCCTGGCGGGCGGTCTGCTGCCAGAACACATAATCGGCATGCCACTCGATAAAATGATTCTCAATGTGGGCGATGTCCGCATACTGCGTCAGGATTTGTTTTACACGCGGGTTGATCGTCTCCAACAGCGGCAGCACTTTGTGCCGCACACGATTACGCACGTAGGTGACATCGGCGTTGGTGGCGTCTTCGCGCGGCTCTAAGCCGTGTTTGCGGCAGTAATCCTCGATTTGCTCGCGGGTGGTGGTCAGCAGCGGGCGAACCAACCAAAGATCAGAATGATCGGGCAGCGGTGCGGCGAATGCCATCCCGCCCACGCCCGTCAGCCCTGACCCGCGCAAAAGATGCATCAGCACTGTTTCCGCCTGGTCGTCGGCGTGATGGGCGACGGCGACATG
>JABWBJ010000492.1 GCA_013360595.1 Gemmatimonadaceae bacterium
CCCGTGTCGCGGCAGGGCTTCTCGCCGGACGACCTCATCGACTTCACGCCGGCGATCCGCGAGGCCGCCCGCGCCGAAGCCGCCCGGTACCGCATGGGGCCGCTGTACACTCCGCCCTCGATGCAGGGGACGATCACGATGCCCGGGTCGATCGGCGGGATCGGCTGGGGGGGCGGCGCCTGGGATCCCGAGACCAACACCCTCTTCGTCAAGGCCTCGAACACCCCGACGCTCTGGCGCATCGTCAGGCGGGACGCGCCGTCTGACACGGTGGACTTCGAGTACGTGCCGGACCTCGGGAACTCCGGGCTCAGCGTGCGGGTCCCGGGCGCGGACGGCGAACGGACGCCGCCCCTGCCGCTCAACCGGCCCCCGTACGGCACGTTGACCGCCCTCGACATGACCTCGGGGGAGATCCGGTGGCAGGTCCCGATCGGCGACACGCCGGACGTGCGCAACCACCCGCTGCTGCGCGGCGTGCCGCTCCCGCCGATGCTCGGCGTCTCCGGGGCGCCCGGCGGCATCGTGACGAGAGGCGGGCTGGTCTTCCTCAGCGGCGGCGGCTCCGTGTTCTACGCCGTGGACACGCGTGACGGATCGGTGCGGTGGAGCGCGGACCTGGGACAGCGGGCCTATGCGAACCCGATGACGTACCGGACGGGCGGTGGCGCCCAGTTCGTGGTGATCGCGACCGGCGCCGGCGAGGGCGCCACGCTCCAGGCGTTCGCCCTTGACCAAGGGTCCGGCGCGGGCGCTCAGGCCGCGCAGACCGACGCGGACCACTACACGCGCTACGAGCTGCTGGCGCCGGGGAGCGCGAAGTTCCGCATCCTGTACGAGGTGAGCGCCACCACGCCCGGCGCGACGCGGTACTTCAACGCGATCCGGCGCGGCAGCGTGGCCACCGACGAGTCGGTCACCGACCGGATGACCGGCGCCGCGCTGCGGTTCGCAGTCGTGGGGGGCACTGTCGCGCGCGCGGGGGGCGTCCGCGGCGCCGATTCGACCGGCGAGTACATCATGGTCCACCTCGCCCGCCCTGTGCCGCCGGGGGGCGAGGCGCGGCTCCTGATCGACAAGACGTACGAGGACGCGCGCTCGTACGTGGCCGGCGGGGACACGCTCGTGTTCACCAGGTCGTTAGGCATCAGACGGAACGCGGTGGTGCTGCCGGCGGGATACGAGCTCACGAGCGTCAACTACCCGTCGCAGGTCCGGCAGGAGGCCGACGGCCGGATCGCGGTCAGTTTCATCAATGTCGGGCCGGCCGACGTCCCGTACGTCGTGAAAGCCCGGAGGCTGCCATGAACCGCGCGTGGGTGGCCGCCGCCGCCGTCCTTGGCCTGGCCACGGCCGCCGGGGCCCAGGCCGCGCCGGCGGCGGGGGCCAACCGCGCCAGCCGGCTTTCGGAACGCGCCCGCCAGGATCGCGAGATCGTGTACTTCCTGCAGCAACCGGAAACGCACGCCTTCGACCTCTATCACGATTACACCGAGTCGCGGCCGGGCGTCGACCGCTATCTCAACGTCGTTCGCGGCGGCAGCCGGGTCTCGAACCCCTCGGCGGTGATCCTCGACACGGGCGAACGGCTCCCGGTCGAGACGCTCCGTGGCGCACGGATCACCGAGGCCGGCATCGACATCGGAGAACCGGTGACCGCGGCCAGCGAGGTGGTGGTGATCCGCTTTGCGCCGGTGCAGCCCGGGCAGTCGGTGCGGCTCCGCATCTCGGAGACCTACACGGACCCGGGCCGCTACCTGGTCAGCGGTGACGAGCTGGTCTGGGACCGGGCCTTCGGCCGCCCGGCGAACGCGATGGTGCTCCCGGCCGGCTGGTACCTCACCAACGTCTCCATCCCGGCCACCGTCTCGACGGTGGCCGATGGGCGCATCCGCCTCGACTTCGTCAATCCCCGCAACGACACCATCGAGGTCCTGGTGACGGCCCGGCGGCGCCGTTAGGCGCGCCGCGCCGTCAGTGCCCCGACGGCTCCGGCTCGGGGACGACCGCCGGC
>JABWBJ010000493.1 GCA_013360595.1 Gemmatimonadaceae bacterium
TGCGCTACACGCGGTCCGTGCTGGCGGGGATCGCGAAGGCGCCGACGACGGTGGGCGAGGTGGACCTCCCGTCGCTGCGGCTCCTGAAGCACCGCGGCTCGCTCGTGATGCGCTCCGGCACGACGCGCGTGCTCGCCGTCGCCCTCGAGGGGGCCGACGTCGTCCTCACGCTCGTGGCCGCGACGCGGGAGTAGGTCGTCCTCTCCGGACCGCGAGGCCCGCTGCGGAGGGGCCTCCGAGGCATCGATCATCGATGCGACCGGCGGGCGGCCGCGAGGGCCGCCCCTACCTCAGAACTGCAGGCTGGACGCACTTCCTGCGTCGGCGCGGATGTCCCCATGCTCGGTTCATCCGCCCGACGAATGTCGTCCGAAGCGCCGACGGAAATGACGCGAAACGTGCACGAGAACCGTGCGTGGTGCGTGATCCCGTAGGGGCGGCCCTTGCGGCCATCGCCGTAAAGTTAACTCGGCCTCCTTCGTCTCCTGATGCCCGGCATCGCGCGCCACATCCCTCTCGCCGGGCACTTCCTCCGCGTCGTTCGCTTCTCGCTGCGGACTTCGCGCAGGATTGAGGACAGCGGCAGGAATGCGAAGGGCATCTCCCGCAGCGTCGGGAGCTTGAGCTCCACCCCGCGGTTGAGTTCCTGCACCTCGATCAGCGTGTACTGCGCTGCCGCCAGCGCCTGGGCCGCGGCGGCCGCCTTCGGGAACAGCTTCTTGGTGGAGATCTCCTCCGGCTCGACCTCCGCCTGCGCTGCGATCTCGCTCTGCGCCACCCGAAGCCCGGTGTACATGATCGCGGCCGAGAACACCTGCATGCCGACGGCGTTGATGTTGCCGGCATGGAAGCGGTTCAGGTTGAGGACCTCCTTGAGGTCGGAGAACATCCGCTCGATGCTCCACCGGGCCCGGTACGCCTTGAGCGCCTCCGGGGCGCTCAGCCGAGAGCGATCGAGCACGTTCGTGAGCAGTTGGAGCTTCGCTCGGCCGCGCACCTTGAGCACGATCAGGCGAAGCGAGCATCGCGCCCCGGGGTCCTGTGGCGTACCTGCCAGCACGTCGTAGTCCTCGACCACGCCTTCTTCGGCGACGTGGCGGCCTGACAGGACCTTGTTCGCCAGGCTCACCGGGCCGAACAGACGGCACACCCCGAACAACCCGTGGCCGCGGAGCGCCGCGAAGAACGCCGGTACCCCGTACAGGCGATCGGCCACGATCAACGACCCGCTCGTCAGTCTCGCCAGGACCGCCTTCGCGCGATTGATCTCTGCGGTGTACACGTTGGGATCGAAGTCGATGACGGCAGGCACCCCGCGGCAGATGTCGTACGCCGCCAACAGTGCCCCGGGCAGCGGTACCCGCCGGTCCTTGTGGAGAGCCTTGAGTCGACGAGCCACCGGGTCCAGGCCAGATCCGTCCAGGGCGAGGATCGAGGGGAACCTCTCGAGCAGCCCGTGCAACTCGCGGCAGAATCGGGCCGGCAGGTCGCGGGTCGCCGCCTCGCGGAATCGGCGGAAGGCGTCCTCGAAGAACGCGTAGCGAAGGTTCTGGCTCCGCGAGAAGAACGCCTCCGGGGTCGCCTGCGGCCCCGGGAACCGTGCCCCCGGAAGACCCGTGGCCCACGTCAGAGCGTCCCGAAGCGAACGCGGCGCCTGCACCGTCACCTCGATCCAGAACCGCAAGAGTAGTTCGAGGGTCCACTTCCGCTGGCGTTCCGACACCCGCACCGCCTCCCAGGTCGCGTCGCAGAGGGCGCTCGTCAGGTGCCGGTCGATCACCTCGAGCACCGAGATCAGGTCGACCCGCTGCGCAGTGGATCTCGACATTGCGAACCTCCGACCCGACGGATCGGTTCGCGATCCACGTCACCCCACCTCCCCCCGGTCCTTATCTTTACGGCCATGGGCCTTGCGCCCGCCCGCGCGGGGACCTGGCCTCGATGCACGCCGGGACGGGGGCCGCTGCGTCGTGACGGCCGCGCCGTGACTGCCGAACCGTGACCGCCGCGTTG
>JABWBJ010000494.1 GCA_013360595.1 Gemmatimonadaceae bacterium
GACGTTGTGGTCAATCGGCCCCCTGGCCGCCGACTTCCCGCCCGCATTCTACGCGGCCCTGGGCCGGGGGGCACCCGCGCCTGCAGCGATGCGTGCCGCCAAACTGGCGTTGCGCCAGCGCGGCGTGTCGGCGTTTGCGTGGGCACCCTATCAGTTCGTGGCTGGCGCCCGACGAGGCTAGGCAGGGTCCGGAGCACCCGCGCACCGGACGCGCGGGCGGTCACGTTTCCGGTCCTCACGCGATACAGGAGCAGCCCCTCTCACGGAGGTGTTCTTGCTGCTCCAGAGCCTGTTCAGTCCCCGCCGCCTGGCGCGCGCCCTCTCCGCGGCCGCCATGGTCGCGTTCGCCGCGCTGGGATCCACCTCGGTGACCGGGTGCGGCGGCGGCGACGATGACGATGGGACCGGTCCGGGCAATCAGTCGCTCTGCGCGTCCGCGTCGTTCAGCAACGGCGCCGAGATCGGCTTCAACCTCGGCTGCAACAGCTACGACGTCAGCGTGAGCGGCATCACCTACGACCAGTTCTCGCGCGTCACGTCCTACAACTACGACATCTCGTGCACCGGAGGCTCGAATCGCCGGAGCGGCCGCGTGTACAACATCACGTACAACAACCTGGGGCAGGCGTTGACGTGGGACTACACGGTCAACGGCCAAACCTGCCGCAAATCATGACCATGCTGCGTCGCGCGACCTGGCTCGCCGCGGCCGCCGTCCTGCTGGTGGCCTGTGGCGACGACACCCCTTCCGAGCCCACGAACCAGAGCGTGGCGGGGACATGGACGCTCCGGACGGTGAACGGCTCGAACCTTCCCTATACGCTCCAGCAGTTCGGGAATGACAAGATCGAACTGCTGAACGAAACCATTACCGTCCAGGCGTCCGGGACCTTCACGCAGCAGGGGACGCTTCGGTTCACCACCGGCGGCGTCGTGACGACCGAGCCCTACAACGACGCGGGGACGTATACCCTGAATGGCTCGACCGCCACCTTCACGTTCAATTCGGACGGGTCGACCGGCGTAGCGGCCATCGGCGACGACGTGCTGAGCGTGGCGTACGCCGGGCAGACCTTCGTCTACCGCCGCTGACCGCCGCCCCCTCGCGCTGGACGGGTCCGCGCTAATTTTCGGGTTCGGTGCGGGCCAGGTCCCGGTGCGCCGTCCGCCCTCCGTCGGGCGCGGCGGCGAACCAACGCGATGAGGAAGGCACATGGGGAGGACGACGCGGCTCATAGTACGCGCCGGCGCAGCGGCGGCGTTCCCGGTTCTGGCCGGGTGTGGTGGCGGGGGTTCGGAACCGGCTCCCTCCGTGGCGTCGGTGTCGCTCTCGCAGACCGCGGCGACGCTGGTGCCTCTGGCGACGGTCACGCTCACTGCGACGCCGCGCGACGCCGATGGCCGCACATAGGCGTCATCCCGCGCCGCCAAACGCTCCATGCGCGTCTTATCGCCGAGGATGCTGCCCCCCGAAACCGGGCTCGAGGGATCGACGGATAGCACCGCCACACGCTCCCCGTACTCTTCAATCACGTGCATCCCGATGGCGTCGAGAAACGTACTCTTCCCCGCGCCCGGCGGCCCCGCCACCCCGATCCGCCGCGACTGGCCCGTATGCGGCAGGCACGCCTCCAGCACCTCCGTCGCCAACTCCCGGTCCGCCTCGCGTTCGCTCTCGATGAGTGTGATGGCGCGCGCCAGCACCACGCGGTTCCCCGCCAGAATGCCGTCAATGTATTGCCGCGCCGTCAGCCGTTTCACTTATGCGCTCATCAGCAGCCGTAGAATGTCGATCGCCGCATCCGGAATGTTCGTCCCCGGACCGAACACCGCCGCCGCCCCGGCCTCGCGCACCAGGCGCAGGAACTCCATCATAACACGTTCCGAGGTGGCGTCATCGAGATTGCCGGTGGGTTCATCGGCCAGGATGATTTTTGGCCCATTGGCCAGCGCCCGCATGATAGCCACCCGCTGCTGCTCGCCGCCGGACAGCTCCG
>JABWBJ010000495.1 GCA_013360595.1 Gemmatimonadaceae bacterium
TGCCGCGCGGGCGCGTGCCGGCGATCGGCCGCACCGTGACCCGACCGTCCGCCACCCGCACCAGCAGCTCCGGGGAACTGCCGACCAGCTCCACGCCGTCGAGCTGCAGGTGGTACATGTACGGCGAGGGATTGAGCGCCCGGAGCGCCCGATAGAGGTCGGCGCTGTCGAAGTCGTGCGGGACCTCGATGCGCCGGGCGAGGAGCGCCTGAAAACAGTCCCCCGCCGCGATGTACTCGCGGATGCGCTCCACGTCCCTGAGGAAGCGGTCCCGCTCGACGGACGAACGTCCCGTGGCCGGCGTCGCCCGTTCGGCGAGCCGGAGCGGCCGGAGCGGCGAGGGGTCGCGCAGCCGCGCGCTGAGCGCCTCGGCCTCGGCCTGCGCGGCGTCGAACCGGGGACGCAGCACGGCGTCGTCCGCGCCGTCGGGGACGGGGACGGCGACCACGATCCGTCCCAGTCCGCGCAGGTTGTCGAGGATCAGAAGCGAGCGCGTGAACACGAAAAGCGCATCCGGTGCGTCGATCCCGCGAGGCGGCGGTGACGGCAACCGCTCCAGCGTGCGGACCACGTCGTACCCGAAGTACCCGACGGCCCCCGACCAGAAGGCGCCGAGGGCGGGAACGGGCGCTGGCGACTCCTCGCGCAGGCGCCGCTGGAGGTCCGCGACCGGATCGTCGACGGCGCCCTCGCTGATCCACCCGCGACCCGGGGTCCACGTGTCCACCCGGCCATCGCGAAAGCGCCAGGCCCCCCGCGGCTCGCTTCCCATGAACGTGTAGCGCGACCACGTCTCCGAGCCCGCTGGCGCCGACTCGAGCAGGAACGCAAACGGCGGCCGCCGGATCTTCGCGAAGGCCGACACGGCGGTATCGGTGTCGAGCAGGACGTCCCGCCAGACGGGCACGAGCGTGCCCTGGCGCGACAACTCCCGGAACTCCTCGTACGTCACCATGTCCCGCGCATTCCTTGATCGTGTCGTGACCGGTCCTGATACTTCGACCGAATGCCGTCCTCCCGCGTCGCGCGCGCCGTCCTCGTCGCCACCGTGCTGCTCGCGGCCGCGCCGCCCGCCGCCGCGCAGGCATGGAATGACGCGCGCACGATGGCGCTGGTGACCCGGGCCACCGAGCGCCGGGCGCGGCAGCTGGCGGACACCGGCCTCACCGACTACACGGCCACCGCCATCGGGTCCCTCACCTTTCTCGCGCAGGTCGGCGAAGGGTTCCCGGACCCGCCCAAGGTCGTCAAGGCGGATCAGATCGCGCTCGAAGTCTACTGGCGCGCGCCGAACCACAGCAAGCAGCTGATCCTCGGCCGCCGCGATACCCTGCTGCTCCCGACCGACATCCAGTACCACCGGGACCACCTGGGGATCGTGCAGAACAACTTCCCGGACATCATCCGGCTCGGCGAGGGCGACGAGGTGCGGGACGTGCCGCACCCGCTGTCGGCGGCCGGTCTCCGGGCCTACGACTTCGCGATCGGCGACTCGATGCGCATCGAGGTGCCGGGGCAGGTGATCGACGTCTTCGAGGTCAGGGTGCGCCCCAGGGACGATCGCGCCGCCGCGGCGGTCGGCGCCGTCTACCTGGCACGGGCCGACGCCCAGGTGGTGCGCATGGCGTTCGCCTTCACCCGCGCCGCGCTCATCGATCCGCAGCTCGAGGACGTGGCCATCGTGCTGGACAATGCGCTGGTGGAGGGGCGCTTCTGGCTTCCCCTCCGCCAACAGATCGAGATCCGCCGGAGCGGGACGTGGCTGGAGTTCCCGGCCCGCGGCATCATCCGTGGCGGGTTCGACGTCTGCTGTTACCGGATCAACACGGGGACGCCGGTGGCGCGGTTCGCGGGCCCGGAGATCGATCTCGCGCCGCCGGCGCGGCGGGCCACGTACGAGTTCCCGGCCCCCCTGCGGTCCGTCATCCCGGCCGACCTCGCGACCGTCTCGGGCGAGGAAGTGGCGCGCGTCCAGGGGCAGGTCCGCGCCCTGG
>JABWBJ010000496.1 GCA_013360595.1 Gemmatimonadaceae bacterium
CGTGGGTAGCCGGCACACCGGTCCCGGCGGCGCCCATGGCCGGCGCGGACTTCGCGGCGCTCCTCGGCGACCCCGCCTACGGCATCGCCGCCCAGCCGTTCAGCGACTTCGAACACAGCCACGTCGGCGACGTGGAGGTCGGCGCGAAGGTCGTGCTGGTCGACACCTTCGGGCCGCAGGCCACCGCGCCGGCCCAGCGCGGCGGGATGTTCCGGCTTGCCGTGGCCGGACTCTACCGGCTGCCCACCGGCCAGCGCGATCAACCCGACCACTTCGCGGACCTCGGCGCCGGACAGGGGCAGGCCGACGTCGAGATCCGCGGGTACGCCGACGTGGCGCTGGGCGAGCGATTCTGGACCTCCGCGGTGGCGCGGTACGCGATCCAGCGCCCCGACCGCCTCGTCAGGCGGATCACCGACGCCCCCGGCCATCCGTTTCCGGAATCGGTGCGACGGCAGGAGGTGGCGCGTGACCTGGGCGACATCTTCGAGGCTGAAGTCGCGCCGCGCTACGTGCCGAACGACGAGTTCTCGTTCAGCGCGCTGTTCCGGATTCAACGCAAGGCGGCCGACGCCTATCGCGGCACGTTCGATGTCACGAGCGCCGACGGCACGCCGCTCTCCCTGGACGCCTCGACGCTGAACACGGACACCGAGACGACGCGCCGGACGGCGGGCTTCGCCGTCACGTTCTCCACGGTGCGCGGCCACGCCCGTGGCCGGGCCCGATGGCCGCTCGAGGTCTCCTACGCGCACACGATCGTGCTGTCGGGGAAGAGCGTGCCCCGGGTACAGGCGAATGCGATCGGGCTCAGGGTATATCGATGAGCGATGACGCCGAGTGAGATGGGAACAGCCTTGAGACCCCTGGCGGCCGGCGGGACGGGCTACCTGGCTGCGCGGAGCAGTTCGGCGGCGTGTTGCCGGCTCACGCGGCTGAGCGGGTCTCCGCCCAGCATTCGCGCCAGTTCCGTTACCCGTGCATCGTTCTCCACGACCGCGATGTCCGCCGTCGAGATGCCGCCCTTCGATCCCTTCGACACAACGACATGATGGTGTGCGCGTGCCGCTACCTGCGCGAGGTGCGTGATCACGATCACCTGGTGGTGCCCGGCCAGGCGACGCAGCGCGTCGCCGACGCTGAGGGCGACGGTCCCGCCGATCCCCGCGTCCACCTCGTCGAAGACGAGCGTCGGGATCCGGTCGATCCGGGCCAGGATCGACTTCAGCGCCAGCATCACGCGCGATAGCTCGCCCCCCGACGCGGTGCGCGCGAGCGGGCGGGCCTCGTGACCGACGTTGAGCGCCACGCGGAACTCGACGCGCTCGGCGCCTTCGGCCCCGATCGCAGGCAGCGGCTCCAACCGCGCTTCGAAGCGGCCGGCGGGGAGGCCAAGGTCCGGAAGAAGCGCCTCCACCTCCCGGGCCAGCTTCCGGGACGCCTTCTGCCGCAGCCGGCTCAGCGCGGCGGCCTGCTCCGCCAGGCGTCGCCTTGACGACTCCTCCCGTTCGGCCAGCGCACGCAGATCGAGTGCGCCGGTGTCGAGCACGTCCAGCTCCGCCTTCGCGCTCCCGAGAGCGGCCAGGGCAGCGGACACGCTGCCCCCGTACTTGCGCGTCACGCGGTGCACGACCTCACGCCGGCGATCCAGATCGGCCAGCCGTCCGGGATCACTCTCGAGGCGTTCGTCGTAGGCCGCCAGATCGCGCGACAGTTCCTGGAGCGCCAGCAGCGCCTGGTCGACCGCCTCGATCATCGAAGCGACGCCGGGGTCGAGTCTCGAGGCGGCGGCCAGGGCGCGTCGCGCGGCAGCCAGGCCTTGCGCGGCTCCCGGTTCCCCGTCCTCGATCGCGGACAACGCCTGCTCGACGTGCCCCCGCAACTCCACCGCATGCGTCAGGCGTCGCGCCTCCTCGTCGAGCCGTTCCTCCTCGCCGGGGGCGAGCCGGGCCTCCTCGATCTCACGCACCAGGTGGCGGAGGTAGTCGGCGCGC
>JABWBJ010000048.1 GCA_013360595.1 Gemmatimonadaceae bacterium
CCAGGCTGCGGCCGGCGGCGTCACGCCAGCCGGTCATGGCCGCGATGGCCCGCTCCGCCAGGAGCTCCTTCCGGCGCCGCTTGTCGCGGACCTCGCCGTCCAGCGGTTCCAGCAGCCCGAAGTTCGCGTTCATGGGCTGGAAGTGGCGCGGGTCCGCCTCGCGGAGGTACCGGTAGAGCGCGCCGATCACGGTGGTTGGCGGCGGCACCATGGGCTCCTCGCCCGCCAGCTGGCGCGCAAGGTTGATCCCGGCGATGAGGCCGGTCGCCGTGCTCTCGGTGTATCCTTCCACGCCCGTGAGCTGCCCGGCCACCAGCACCGCGGGATCGTCCCGGAGCGACAGGTGCGGCGTCAGCGATGCCGGGGCGTTCAGGTACGCGTTCCGGTGGATCTGGCCGTACCGCAGAAACTCGGCCTCGGCGAGGCAGGGGATCATGCGGAACACGCGCTGCTGTTCGGCAATGCGCAGGCGGGTCTGGAAGCCGACCATGTTCCACATCGCCCCGGCGCGGTCCTCCTGCCGGAGCTGCACCACGGCCCACGGCGTGCGTCCGGTGCGCGGGTCACGGAGCCCGACCGGTTTCATGGGCCCGAATCGCAGCGTTTCCCTTCCCCGCTGGGCCATCACCTCGACCGGCATGCACCCTTCGAAGTACGGGACCTGGTCGAACTCCTTCGCCCGGTACTGGTCGGCCGTCGCCAACGCGTCGAGGAATGCCTCGTACTCGTCGCGAGACATGGGGCAGTTGAGGTAGGCGCCTTCGTCCCCGGCGCCTTCCATGGTCTCCTTGCCGTAGCGCGATGCCCGGAACACGACGTGGCGATCGATGGACTCGAACGACACGATCGGGGCAATGGCGTCGTAGAACGAGAGCGCCTCGGCGCCGGTTCGAGCGCGGAGGGCGTCGGCCAGGCTGTCGGAGGTAAGCGGCCCGGTGGCAATGATGCCCGGACTGGGCAGCGTCGTGACCTCCTCCCGCACGACCTCGATCAGCGGGTGCGCCGCGATCCGCTCGGTGATCGTCCGGGCGAAGATGTCGCGGTCCACGGTGAGGGCGCTGCCGCCGGGGACCCTGGCCTCGTCCGCGGCGGCGAGGACCAGGCTGCCGAGGAGGCGCATTTCGGCCTTGAGGAGGCCGTGGGCGTTGACGATCTCGGTACTCTTGAAGGTGTTCGAGCAGACCAGTTCGGCGAGGCGATCGGTCTGATGCGCTGGGGTCTGGCGAACCGGGCGCATTTCGTGGAGTACAACGCCACACCCGCGCCGGGCCAGTTGCCAGGCCGCTTCGCTCCCGGCCAGGCCGCCGCCGACCACATGGACGATCAGATTCGCCGACACCCCGAACAATACCCGCCCGAATCCCGTGCCTGGCAGGGTGGTCTCAGTAGTCGCCGACGAGATCTGGCCAGGTCCTCTGCGGGCCGCCAGCCCACTCAGGAGCCTGGCCAGGGGTAACGAACCAACCAGTCCAATCCGTCCTGGTCCTGCTGCACCACATACACGGTCGTCCTTCCGAACGCTACGACCCGCTCGCCTTGCCGCAGCCGCAGCGTTCCATGCAAATGGCCGTTTCGGTCAACCAGGTCGTAGACTGTGCCTGGCCGACGCGCGTCCGGCGTCCGCGCGATCGCGACCATCCCGTTGGGGAGTGGAACCAACGAGCGGAGAAGGAAAGGTGGCAGGATTCTCGGCCAGGGGGGGGTAATCGCCTGCAGTAAACGGAGAGGCGCCGGACGGCCACGAAGCTGCGATGGCGGCTTCCTTCTGCCTGTCGTCCACGGGGACCGCATCGAAGGGGAGAGGCGTGCCGCGTATCATCCGCCCGTCGGGAGCGCGCCAGTCCACACGGTACGGACTGGCATATGCAATCGCGATCCAACCGTCCTTGAAGAGCAGTACCTGCTCTTCAGGGGCAAGGGGCTGCGACAGGTGATACTGGATTGGCATCCGTGCACCTGGGGGGGTGTACCAGCGGTTGCGCACGCCGCGGAAGGAGCCACGAAGCCGAGCGACAGTGTCCGGTCGCCCGGCGAACAAGGTGCCGCTCTCGACCCTGGCGCGGCTGTGCAGAACGACGACCAGCGACTCGGCGTTGGCATGTGTGATGAACACGCGCTGACCCGGCTCGGTGCCGTAGCTGGCTATTCCCATCTGCAGCACGCGACCGTGCACATCTGCCCCAGCAAGTCTCAGCACGGCGCTGCCTGTCGGCGCGCGCAGCGTCACCACGGGCTTCTCGCCTTTGAGCACCACCCATCGCCCCCCGCCCTCCTCGCCAACCGCCGTTGAATCTGCGGGCATTGGCAGAATCCAGTACGGACGACGAAACTCACCAGGTCCGTCTCCCACCGTCGACACGGGAACCAGCGTGTTGGCAGTGAAGTCGGCCACCAGCGGCGTCGGCCGGCGGCGGCTCGTGACCAGCAGGCGGCCGTCTGTCAGTTCGGTGGCAAACAGGAGTACTTCGATGTCCTCGCTGATCCTGCCGGTCGGCGTGCGCTGCGACAGGTCGATCCGCACCTGTGCGTCGGCGACCGCTCCAGTGGAAGCCGTCGAAACGACGGTCGCGAGCAGAAGGCGGGCGTGTCGCCTCACTCGCCGGCGATCTGAGCCACTTGCCGACCCGCGGGACAGCAAACGGTCACCTCCGGCCACAGGATACTCTGCAATGCCGCCACGGTCTGCCGGACGCCCCTGGCGGCGCGGGACGCCGGCCGCAAGGCGTTGACGATCTCGGTACTCTTGAAGGTGTTCGAGCAGACCAGTTCGGCGAGGCGATCGGTCTGATGCGCCGGGGTCTGGCGAACCGGGCGCATTTCGTGGAGTACAACGCCACACCCGCGCCGGGCCAGTTGCCAGGCCGCCTCGCTCCCGGCCAGGCCGCCGCCAATGACGTGCACCGGAGGATTCCCGTGACCAACCATGCCCTGAGGATAGCGACTCCAGGCCCTGCCCCGCAGTGGCCGGATGGGTACGCCGCGCCAGCGACCGCGGCTCCGTGATCCCAACAGCGCGCCTCCTTCTGCCGGCGGCCCTGGCGATCGCCGGCGCCTGCTCTCGACAGGCGGAGGTCGATCCCGAGCCCGCGAATCCGGACGAGAACGAGTCCTGGGTTCGGTCCACCTGCGAGTCCGAGACGCCGGTGAGCGAGCGCTGGCCGCGGTACCAGCTCGGCCGCGTGTCGATCGCCGTGCCGCCGGAGTACCGGGCTGGCGCCCGCCTGCCGCACTCGATCACGTTCCGCCGCGGAACCGCAGAAATGCGCTTCCTCCTGGAGCGCGAGCTCGACACCGGCTTCAACGTCTACTACGGACCGGGGACGATCTCCTGCGACGCCGAGTACGGCGGGCACGCGACTCGCGTGTGGGCCTGGCAGGGCCGCGGGCAGTTCCGCACCATGGCCCAGTGGCAGGGCCTGAACGATCCCGACTTGCGGCCACTGGTGACCGCGATCATCCGCGCCACGCGGCTGAGAGACGCGGTGCTCTTGCGACGTGCGCTGCACACCGTCACGGTGCTGCCCGTATCCGGGCCCTGACCCCTGACCCGAACGACATCATGCGCCAGCCGACATCCCGGGACCGGAGTGGCCTGCCCCCCTCGTGGCCGCTGACCGTACTTCTCGCCGCGGCGGGGGCGGCAGGATGCGCGAGGTCGCCCCGTCCGGACGCAGCGCCGGTGCCGGACAACGTGGCCTGGATCCGGTCGACCTGCGCCTATGAATCGCCCGACACCTCGGGTTGGCGCCGCCACCACTTCGCAGACCTCTCAATCGCGGTCCCTGCGGAGTACGCGGTCAGCCGCCCCACGGAACGCTCGATCCGGTTCGTGCGCGGCACCGGCACCCTCACGCTCTCGATCGCGACCTCTGTGCGGTCGGCCGGACTGCATGCGCGTCCGGCGCGCCCGCAGAACGAAGCCTCGTGCTTCCTCACGCTGGGCGGGTATCCAGCCGTGGTGGCGGCCACGGCCTACGGGCACGAACTGCGGCTGGACGCGGAGTGGGAGGGCGTGCACTTCTGGCCGCCCGGGGACTGGCGCCGGCGGCTCCATGCCATCGTCATGGCGTCGCGGGCGCGGGACGCCACGGTGCTGCGCCAGGCGCTCCGCACGATCGTTGCCGATCGCGACACACCCCGCGGGAGCCAATGATGGCCGCCATCACCTGGAGTCGCGCGTCCGAAGACGAGCCCCGAAGCGCTCCTGCCGCGAAGCGGGCCCGCGGCGGCGCCCTCGCCGGTGGCAGGTCGATCCGGCTGGCGCTGGTTCTCCTGCTGGCGCCGGTGGCGCCGGCCACGGGTCAGGGCGTGATCGCTCCGCTCCCGGCGAACGCCAACGCGTGGATCGAGGACCCCTGTCTGCCCGACTCGACGGACGACTGGGGCTGGACGCGGTACGACCTGCACGGGATCCGGATCCGCGTTCCGCCCGGTGTGCGCCAGGTCAAGTACCCGAGCGTCGACGAGCTGCGGTTCCGCTTTGGCAGCGCCTCGCTGCGCTTGCGGCTGCACCGGAATGCGACGTCGCTCTTCGCGGAGCAGTACACCCCGCAGCGCACGCGCCATCACTGCTGGGGCGACGTCGGGGGCCTGCTCGCCGAGGCGATCTCGCTGGGCGGCGGCGGCTGGTACGGGTTCGCGGCGCGCTGGCCCGACGCCGACCGTGGCGAGTGGCTGGCCGCCGTGATCACGGGAACGAGGGTCGCCGACGTGACCTGGCTCCGTCGATCCCTGTTCACGATCGTCTTTCCCGACGAGCGGCGCTGACTACGAGGCGACCGCCTCCGGCTCCGACGCCGGCACGTCCCACTCGTTCCCGCACTTGAGGCAGCGGCGGTAGTCGCCGCGCGTCTTGTTGCGCTTCATCTCGGCGCCCAGGTATCCGCATTCGGGACAGATTTCCGCGACCGGCCTGTCCCAGCAGACGAAGTCGCAGTTGGGGTAGTTCGAGCAGCCGTAGAAGGCCTTGCCGCGCTTTTTCGAGCGCCGTTGTGCGATCTCGCCGCCGTCCTTGGGAC
The DNA here is from genome assembly GCA_013360595.1 of Gemmatimonadaceae bacterium. GTDB lineage: Bacteria > Gemmatimonadota > Gemmatimonadetes > Gemmatimonadales > Gemmatimonadaceae > JABWBJ01. Next base: position 5,019 of record JABWBJ010000048.1, read on the forward strand.
ACATGACGCCGGTGGGCATGGACCGCGTGCCGCGGCACTTGGGGAAGCGCGAGCAGCCGAGGAAGTCGCCGGCGCGGCCGTGGCGGATGACCATCGGCGCGCCGCACTCGTGGCACTTGTACTCGGTCAACTGCGCGGGCTTGCGCTCACCCTTGATCGGGCGGGTGTACTTGCACGCCTTGGGATGGTTCTCGCAGGCCACGAACGGGCCGAAGAAGCCGCCCTTGGCGACGAGCTTGCCGCCGCAGTTCGGGCACCGTTCCCCGGCCAGCGCCGACAGGTCGTGGGCCTCGGCGATCAGGGCCTCGACGTGCACGTCGTTGAGCGACGTCTCGAAGGGCTTCCAGAAGTCCTTCAGGACGCGCTGCCAGCCCAGCTTGCCCTCCTCGATGCGGTCGAGTTCCTCCTCCATCTCCGACGTGAAGCCCACGTTGAAGACATCGGGGAACTGCTTGACCATGACCCGTTCCACGCTCTCGCCTAACGGCGTGGGGAAGAAGCGCCGCTGCTCGAGGGTGACGTAGTGGCGGTCCTGGAGGGTGGAGATGATCTGGGCGTAGGTGGACGGCCGGCCGATGCCGAGCTTCTCCAGCTCCTTCACCAGGCTGGCCTCGGAGTAGCGCGGCGGCGGCTCGGTGAAGTGCTGCGCCGGCTGGAGCTCGCGCATCGGGATCCGTTCGCCCTTCTGGGCGATGGGGAGCGCCTGCTCGTCCTCGAGGGCCTTGCCCTCGCCTTCCTCGCGGGACTCGCGATAGAGCGCCAGGAAGCCGGGGAACTTCACGATGCTGCCGGTGGCCCGGAACAGGTACTGGTGGATGGCCGTCGCGCCCTCGGACTCCCCGCCGAGCAGGAAGTCCAGGGTGGTGGTGTCGAAGACGGCGGGGGCCATCTGCGACGCCATGAAGCGCTGCCAGATGAGCTGATACAGCCTGAACTGCTCGTCCTTGAGGTAGCGCCTGACGTCCTCGGGACGGCGCGCGGGATCGGTGGGGCGGATCGCCTCGTGCGCGTCCTGGGTGTTGGCCGCCTGCTTGCCGCCCACATAGAGCTGCGGCCCGGCGGCGAGGTACGCCTCGCCGAACTCCCGCCGGACGACGTCCCGCGCCGCCAGCGCCGCGCTCTCGGCCACGCGCGTGCTGTCGGTGCGCATGTACGTGATGAGGCCCGTGGACCCCTCGTCGCCAAGGTCGGCGCCCTCGTAGAGCGACTGCGCGACGCGCATGGTGCGCCTGGAGCCGAACCCGAGCTTCTTCGCCGCTTCCTGCTGGAGCGTGCTGGTCGTGAACGGCGCCGCGGGGTTCTTGCGGCGCTCGCGACGCTTCACTTCGGTGAGCGGGAAGGCGAACGGCACCGGAAGGCCGGCGGCCTTCGCGGTCGCGCGCGCGAGCCGCTCCACGTCGGCCACGATCTGCCGGGCCTGGGCCTCGTCCCGGATCTCGACCTTGCGGTCGTCGAACGAGTGGAGCCGCGCGGTGAACTTCTGGCCGTCCTTCTCCATGGCGGCCGCGATGGACCAGTACTCCTGCGGCTTGAAGGCCCGGATCTCGCGCTCTCGCTCCACCAGGAGGCGCAGGGCGACGGTCTGGACCCGTCCGGCGGAGAGGCCCTTCTTGACCGTCTTCCAGAGGATCGGGCTGGCCTTGTACCCCACGAGCCGGTCCAGCACACGCCGCGCCTGCTGCGCGTCCACGAGGCGGGTGTCGATCTCGCGGGGGCGCTCCATGGCGGCGCGGACGGCGTCCTTCGTGATCTCGTGGAAGAGCACGCGACGGACCGGCGCGCGCGACTTCCGCTTGATCTGTTCGGCGACGTGCCAGCCGATCGCCTCTCCCTCGCGGTCAGGGTCGGTCGCGATGTAGATGACGTCGGCCGTGGCCGCCGCCTCCTTGATCTCGGCGAGCGTCTTCTCCTTGCCGGCGATGGTGACGTACTCGGGGGCGAAGCCCTTGTCGATGTCGATGCCGAGCTTCTTCTCGGGCAGATCGCGCACGTGGCCGACCGTGGCCTTCACGCGGTAGCCGCGGCCGAGGTACTTCGTGAAGATCCTGGCCTTCGTGGGCGACTCGACGATGACGAGCGCACCGCCTCCGCCCGGGCCGTCGCCGTTCTCGTGGATTCCGGGTTCCGCCACGCGGCGAACGGTCGCTTTCCCCGCCCTGGCCTTGGCCGATTTCTTCTTCGCGGTCGACGCGCGCGCGGAAGCCCCCCGGCCGGCAATGCGCCGAACGGTCGGGCTGGTCGCGTCGTCCGTGGACTTCTTCTTCTTCACTGCCATTGATTCGTGACTCGTGGGTGATTCAGTGCCTCTGCGCTCTGCGCTCAGCACACTCCGCTTCAGTGCCCCCGCCCCTGGTCCATTCCCGCCCCGGACTCGTCGAACCCTGCTCCCTCGAGGATCGACCTGACGTCATCGAGTGCAATCCGGCCGTCGAAATGGGTCAGCGCCCGCTCGATGACCTGTTCCAGCTCCGGGCCGTTGAGCGCCCCGGAGTCGGACAGCCGCAGCAGGTGTCCCCAGGCTTCGGGTGCGAAACGTCCCCATTCGTGCGGTCCCATCACGCGAAACGTCATTTCTTCCCCCGTCGCGGCCGATGGTTCGCACCCATACTGCCGTCCCGGGCGGCCAGGTGCACAACCCTGGGAACGCAGGGGACAGCAATTCGACGACAGACCAACCCGGCGATGGGCAACAAGATCCGGCGCAGGGTGGGCGCCGGGATCGGTGAGAAACGGTCCTCGGGCCGGTGGGCCGCTAACCTATCGGCCACCCCCACGCCGAAGCAAGGCGCAGGCCCAAATCCGCAACTTCTTGCGGTGTCAGCACTTCCGTGTTAATGACCCCGTCAGCCATACCATAGAGTGGCAATCTGGCAGCCGCGAGGGCCTCCAGCCGGGCCAGTGAGGCCGGTCCGGCGAGGAGGGGCCGTGCCGACACGGCAGGCCCGAGCCGCCGCAGGGCGCGCCGGGGGCTGACTGCGAGATGAATGATGCGGGCGTTGGGCTGGAGCGCCGTTACGTTCGCCTCGTCGGCCATCCAGCCTCCGCCGGGGGCCAGCACCATGCCTTCTCGCACTTCGGCGAGCTCCCGGGAGAGGGCGCGCTCCAGCGTCCGGAAGGCCGCCTCCCCGTCCTGCTGGAAGATCGCGGTCACGGTCCTGCCCTCGCGCCGTTCGATTTCGGCGTCGAAGTCGAGGAAGCGTGTGGCGAGGCCGGCGGCGAGCAGGGGCCCCACGGTGCTTTTCCCGGCGCCTGGAAGGCCGACGAGGACGAGGTGCGGTAGGTGGTGCAATCGTGAGCTCTGGTGTTGCATTCGGGATTCACTACTTCGACGTACGAGAGTGCCGCAGGATGGGCCAAACCGTGCCAATGGAATAACTCAGGCGTCTCCACGGCAAGGCAGCTAACCCAACCGATGGCATATGTCGTCACCTCCTGGTTCTGCGCCTCCACCCGCCCGGGGATTGCGTACCCGGTTCACCGCTCCGTTCAGGTGGACTAGAATGGGAGAGCGCGTCTTCGTTCCGTTCTCCTTCGTTCCATACGCGGGCCGACGCCGCTGCTACATCGTGAGTGACGACAACGTTGCCAGAGTGCGCAATCGCCACTTCGTAAGCTTTCTTGTCACGACAGCCCTGGTTCCGGCCATTCTCGCGACGAATGGGTTCGTCTGGGCCATTGGTGCTGCCTTGGGCGTGTCGGTCGCGCTCATCCGGATGTTCGTCGTTCGTGGACTTCCGCAGGTAGTGCTCGGTCGTACCGACTTCGCAGACTGATGCGGATTCCGGCTATCGGGTACGGAAGAGATGACCAGCTCCCCCCCGACGGCTGCTGAGCCGTCTTGATGGTGACCCTTTTCGGGTCCGGTCGTTAGCTGACAGTCTCGTGGTGTTCAGGGGTTGCGTTGTGGTTACTTACTTTCGTCCGTGGGGTTGCAGAACGACGCAGCGAACTGCGCTGGTGTTAGGCGGTTCAGGGCGCAGTGGCCTCGCGCCATGTTGCACTCGACCCGCCACGCTTCGATGATGCGTCGGGCATCGGCCAGGGACAACAGCCAGTGCTGGTTCAGGCACTCGTCCCGGAACTTGCCGTTGAAGCTCTCGTAACTGCGTCTTCTACCGGGTTTGCCCGGGCGAATGAAATGCAGTTGCACCTAATGGGCGTACGCCCAGGCGTTCAGCGCCCGACTCTGACACTCCGAGCCGTTGTCGACTCTGATCGTCTCCGGATAGCCGCGTACCTGCGCGACCGCGTCCAAGACGCCACGACGCGATCGCCTGGCAAGTTCACGTCCACCTCGATCGTCGGCGACTCCCGCGTGCGCGTGTCCTGACGGTGAGACTCCGAAACGCCGTGTTGTTCGCGAACGTGTCGCGCACGAAATCCATCGCCCATCGTTCGGCCGACTCGCCGTCGGGAGCGGCACGCGGGCCCGCACCAGCTTCTTCCGCCCCGCCGGTGCGCGCGATACCGAACCGCGCTCCGATGCACGCCTAACCAGCGACAGGCCCGGCGCTGACGCCCGGCGGTGAGGGCAACGTCCCGAACAATGGTCTGCCGCTGCTCGATTGTCAGAGACTCTTCCCCTCCCAGCACGTCATTCAACACCTGGATGTCCAGTGCCTGGTCCGCGACGACCCGCTTCAAGCGCCAGTTCTCATCCTATGGAGCGACGATGGGAGCCAGATGCGCATGGACAAGCTCTACGGAATCATCCGGGGCTGTCCACTCGGCATCCACGACCTCTCAGGAACTACATTGGACCCGGATTACGGCTGCCACGATTCAACATGCCGCTTGAACTCGGGTGTTCCTCGGCGCAAAGCGATATGGCTCCGGAAGGCAGAAACGGAAGTCATGTTCAATCCTAGATCGAGAACGTTACCGGTATCAAACTTCTGTTCGGACATCGCCGGGTAGGACATTCGTGGCCACGGCAATGATGTTGCTGAGGCGATCGGAGCCACAAGACACGGCTGGCGGCGTCGATGCCTGCCCAGATGGTGGTGCTGGCGGCGTAACGCCGCCGCTCCGAGATTGCTGGCCGTCGCCTGAGTCAACGGTTCGGGAGCGGGCCTGCCCTGGGTTCTCCCCGCGACCCCCGCGTGCCGGTGTTCATCGGAGTCACGAAGAGACAGGAACACTTGAACCGCGCGGGGAGCGCGGGGGAGCGCTGAAGGGCGTTGCTCGGTCCGGGGTCAACCAAGCGTCACGCGAGCGAGCGCGGCGGCCAGCGGTCATGCCCGCCGGCACGTCAGCCGTAGTGGTAACGCGCTTGCAGGAACTCGATGCGATCACTGAAGATCTCATAGACCAGGCGATCGGCCTCATTGATGCGGCGCGACCAGACGTTGCCACCAAAATACTTCAGGTGTTCCGGCTTCCCGATGCCGCCAGTCGGGTCACGGAGCGCCGCCTCCATCAGGTCCAGCACGCGCAGCGCGGTCTTCCGGTTGGTGTCCACCCAATAGCGCAGGTCCTCGAGGCACTCGTCCTGAACGACAGCATACCGCGCACGCCTGGCGGCCATGGTCAGGGCGTTTCGCCAAGCTCTCGTCGGAGCGTCGCCAGGTCGGTGGCCTTCTTCCGACCGCGACGAGCACGCGTCAGGGCGGCGAGCAGGCGCACCGCGTTTTCGGGTGAGCGCAGGAGGTAGGTGGTCTCGCGGAGGGTCGCCAGTTCATCTGCCGGCACCAGGGCCATGTCCTCATGGCCGCGCCGCCGGATAACGGCCGCCTCCCGCGAGTTCTCGACCTCATCCCACAGGGAGGCGAGGTTCTCACGGGCGTGGCTGTAGGTGGTTGTGGTCGCCATGGCGGTGAAGGAAAGGTGGACAGGAATGTTGTACAGGAGTGGCCGTCGCGTCAAGGAGGGCCTTCCGGGCCACAACCACACCCTGAACCAGCGCCGCATCCCGACACCTCCGCGTCGCCGCATCTCCGCGTGAACGCCCGGGTTCAACCAGGGGGCACGCGCGCGAACGTGGCGCTCAGCCGCCGATGCGCTCGCCGACGCGTGACACGTAGCCTTCGAAGTTCCGGCGCACTTCGTCGAGCGAGTCCCCGCCGAACTTCTCCAGCCATGCCTGCGCCAGGACGAACGCCACCATGGCCTCGGCGATCACACCCATCGCCGGCACCGCGGTGACGTCGCTCCGCTCGGCGGTCGCGGCCGCCGCCTGCCCCGTCGCCACGTCCACGGTGCCTAACGGCCGCATGAGCGTCGAGATCGGCTTCATCGCCACCCGCACCACAAGCGGCTCGCCCGTCGTCATGCCGCCCTCGGTGCCGCCGGCG
>JABWBJ010000497.1 GCA_013360595.1 Gemmatimonadaceae bacterium
GCCAGCGGCGCCGGGGGCGGCTCCACCGCCTGCGACGGGAGCCACGAGCGGCCGAACCGCGAGCGCCGATCCTCCGCCATGCGTCCCAGCCGGTCGGCGATCTCGCGCACCTGCTGGTACTCCAGCAGCCGCCTGACGAGTTCGGCGCGGGGGTCCTCCCAGGCCTCGTCGTCCTGGTTCCGCGGCAGGAGCAGCTGCGCCTTGATGCGCAGGAGCCGGGCCGCCATCTCCAGGTACTCGGCCGCCTGGTCGATCCCCATCGACTTGATCCGCGCCAGGAACTGCTCGGCGATCCGCGCGATGGGGATGTCGTAGATGTCGACCTGCTCGTCGCGGATCAGCGACAGCAGCAGGTCGAGCGGCCCCTCGAACTGCTGGAGCTCGACGACGAAAGGCTCCCCGGGGTGGACGGCGGCCGTCATCCGATCCCCATGGCGTACGGCGACTTGAGGAAGTAGGGGAAGACGAACTGCATCGTCGACCCGCCCAGGACCGTGACCGGCTTCATCCACGCCATGAAGAGCGGCTTGCCGATGTCGGTCCACAGCAGCACGAGCAGGATCAGAATCCCGTACCGGCCGAGCAGCTGGTACCGGATCGCCCAGGCCGGGGGCAGCAGGTACTTCATCACGTGCGACCCGTCGAGCGGCGGGATCGGCAGCAGATTGAAGACGGCCAGCACCAGGTTGAAGAGGACGCCCTGCACCATCATGAGCTGCAGGAGGGAGAGCGTGTCCACGGCCGGCGGGAGAAGGCGGCCGAGGAGGCCGAGCCCCACGATCATGACGGCGCAGACCGGCCAGAGGAGGATGTTCGTGGCAATGCCCGCCAGCGACACGATGATGTCGCCGCGCCGGTAGTTGCGGTAATTCCGCGGCTGGACCGGCACGGGCTTGGCGCCGCCGAAGATGAAGGAACCGTTCGAGGCCCAGTAGAGCATCACGGGCATCAGGATCGTGAGGAACGGATCGATGTGCCTGATCGGGTTCCACGTCAGGCGGCCGAGCTGGTACGCGGTGGGATCTCCCTGGCGCAGGGCGGCATAGCCATGCGCGTATTCGTGCGCCACCATGGAGAAGAGCAGCACCGGGGCGGCGAGGAGGAAGTTCTGGAGGTTGTCCAAACGGGATGGGCAGCAACGGGTCGGCGGACGGGAGTCGAGGACCGTGACCTCTGCCCCCCTCGTGACTGCGCGCAAGCTAAGGAAGCGGCAGGTCGGAGTCAAAAGGGCGGAGCGTCGTAATTCACTGTGGTTGCTTGACATGAGTTGCCTTCACGCCTATCCTTCGCGGTTCAGAAAGGACCCCGTTTTTCGACTGACTCGGAGCCAATTTCCTTGCCAAGAATCGCCTCGGCCGCCAAACACCTTCGGAAGTCTCGCGCGGCCGCCGTCCGGAATCGTGCGCAGCGATCGGCGCTTCGTACGGCCTTGAAGAAGGCCAGCTCGCCGGGCGCCTCGCCCGCCGACAAGAAGCGCGCCGTCCAGCTGCTGGACCGCGCCGCCCGCAAGGGGCTGATCCACCGGAACGCCGCGGGCCGCTACAAGGGCCGCCTCGACGCCAGCGCACGGAAGTAGCGCTGCGCCGCAGGGGAGAAGTGGAAGGGGGTCGCGAGTGTACTCGCGACCCCGTCGTGTTTCGGATGGGACCCGGGAGGTGGTGCCCCAACCCCTGCCCCCGGCTCCAGCGCCAGCACCCCAACCAGCACCAGCACCAGCGCCAGCACCAGCCTCCAGCGGTAGCACGCAGCTGGTTGCATGCAGCAGGCAGCAACCAGCAAGGGGTTACATGGCAGCCAACTCTCCCCCGCAGCGTTCGCAATACCACTCGGTCGGATAGTTCATGGTGCCGCACTCCTGGCACTTGAGCGTCTTCACCTGCTCGGTGGGCATGTCCTTCAGGAAGGTGGGCGTCGACGCGGGCGTTCCCGAACCGCGCGCCGCGCTGTCGCGAACGGCCGGCTGCGCGCCGGACCATT
>JABWBJ010000498.1 GCA_013360595.1 Gemmatimonadaceae bacterium
ATCCCGCGCACTGGGGGCTGAACCCTGGCGCGCCGGCGCTCGTCGAGCTCGCCCGCGGGTGCGCCGAGCTGTCACTGCCGCTCGTGCTGACGGTGCGGTTCGAGGACGCGCGTCAACGACATCCGCTCGATGTGGCCGGTGACCTCGCTGCCGCCGCCATTCGGGAGCTGGCGCGCGCCGGGACCGGTGCGCGACTCGTGGTCGTTGCGGCAGGCCGGTCACTCATCGAGGAAGTGCACTGGGGCCTGACGCCGGAGGAACGCGCGTCCGTCTGGTACGACACGAGCTGGATCTGGGGGCCGCCCGAGGACGACTTCGCACACCTCCTGCGAACGATCGGTCCGCAGCGGTTCGTGTACGGGACCGGCTGGCCGATGCGGCTGGCCCAGGCGACGCGCGCCAACCTCGCACTGCTCCCGCCGGAGCTCTCCGGCGTGGCGCTCGCGGACCCATCCTCGTGGTGAGGGAGCGCGCGCGAACGTGGTAAGTGCTTGCGGCCTCAGGCGCATACGCTCTCTTGCGTTGCGGCAGGTCACCACACAATTTACGCCCCTGCCGGGACCTTTGTGAAATTGTTCACAAGGGCAGGCATCCACCCCTCCGTACTCCCCCATTCATGAGCCGTCGGCGCTCGTGGGCGCTCGCGTCCGGGTTTTTCGCCATCGCGGTCGCCGCGTTAGGGCTCTCGGCGTACAGCGGCGCCTCGTCGTCGCAGGGCTTTGCGCCCGTGCAGCCGGTGAACTTCCCGCACCCGCGGCACGTGCAGCAGCTGGGGATGAACTGCCTCTACTGCCACTACTCGGCGAACAAGTCGCCGGACCCCGGCCTCCCGGCCGTCAGCACCTGCATGGGGTGCCACAACCTCATCCCGCCGAAGCGGGGTGACATCGAGGGCGTCCCGCCGCGTGACTCGGCCGCGATCGCGCAGCTCCTGACGTACGCGCCGCAGGCGCGGCCCGCCGAGTGGAAGCCGATCCCGTGGGTGCGCATCCACAAGCTGCCCGAGTACGTGCGGTTCCCGCACATGCGCCACGTGAACGCCGGGGTGACCTGCCAGACCTGTCATGGTCCGGTGCCGGAGATGCAGCGGGTGTACCAGTACGCGTCGCTCAACATGGGCTGGTGCGTGAACTGCCACGTGAAGGGCTACAACCTGGCCGAGGGGCTGCTGGCGGCCGGGGACACGGCCGGCGCCCGGGCGGCGCTCGATGTCGAACCGAAGAAAGCGCGGTACGACTGCGCTGTCTGCCACTACTAGCGCATGAGCCAGCCTCCCAGGAACGGCGTCAAGCGGCGCGACTTCTTGAAGGTCCTCGGCGCGTCGGGCGCCGCGGCCGGCACCGTCGGCTGCTTCCAGGAACAGGTCGAGAAGCTGATTCCGTACGTCGTGTCCCCGGACCACACGGTCCCCGGCGTGTCCACGCACTTCGCCACCGTGTGCCGCGAATGCTCGGCGGCGTGCGGTGTGATCGCCGAGGTGCGGGACGGGCGGGCCATCAAGCTCGAGGGGAATGCGGACCACCCCGTGAACCGCGGGGCGCTGTGCGCGCGCGGGCAGTCGGCGCTGCAGGGTCTGTACAACCCCGACCGCTACCGGGGACCGATGATCCGGAGCGGCGACCGGCTCGAACCGGCGACGTGGGACGCCGCCCTGCAGCTCGTCAGGCAGCGACTGGACGAGGCGCGCGCCGCCAACGGCGGACGCGGCGTCCGTTTCCTGAGCCAGCACGAGAACTCGAGCTTCGGCGCGTTCGTGGACCAGTGGATGTCGGCCGGCGGGTTCGGCGCCCATCTGGCCGTCGACCCCGAGGCGGATCTCGCGGCGCGCGCGGCGAACCAGGCCGAGTACGGGACCCCGTGGCCGGCGCTCGATTTCACCGCGGCGCGGCTGATCGTGTCGATCGGCGCGGACTTCCTGGACGGGTGGGGCGCCAACGTCGCGCACCAGCTCTCGTTTGCCGACGCGCGCGCGAA
>JABWBJ010000499.1 GCA_013360595.1 Gemmatimonadaceae bacterium
CCGTAAGCCAGCCTGCAAGCATGACAGCCTGCCAGCCAGCACGCTTTCACGGTGAAAGAAGTCCTAAGCACTGCTTAGGGGAGATGTCTGGTGACGAAATGCTCTGCGAGGGTGACTCAGCGCGCGTCAGGGAAGGACGCGCCAGTCAGTCATTCAACTGTGTCGAATCTGCCGTATACGGCCGTCGTCGTCGGGTCCTCACCAGCGGCTGGGACCCGACACGACGGGCGGCGGGCACGCCAGGTTCAACCCATCAATCTGCCGGTATGGTCCCGAGTCCGAGGGTTCCTCGTCTTCGGCTTCCCGCGCATGGGACGTGACAGGCGATGCCCCGCCTGGCGCGGAACATGCTACGGCGCGATGCGGAATCAAGGAGCAGGGGTGGCAGCGCCGGCTCGACGCGCACGACAAGAACAGCGGGAACGGCGCCCACTGTCCAGCGTCGTGAAGATGAGGAGACGAAGCCCTCAGTGCTCGGAGGGCAGGTAGAGCGTCCAGTACCGGCCGTCGAAGCCGGCCCACACGTCCACGTGGTCGAGCGGGAAGTCGGTCCACGGGATATGCCGCGTGACGAAAGGATCAACGCCGTCGTCGGCGCGGGCGGTCAGCGTTGCCGAACGGTCCTCGCGGACTTCGAGCCGCCAGAAGTGCAGGCTGAGCACGCGCTCGTCGGACCTGCCGGCCCTGGCCACGTCGCCCCCGGCGATCGCCAGGGCAATCTCGTCGATGAGCCAGTAGGCGCCGCCGCGACTCGCGAGATACCGGATGCCCGGCGTGTAGATGACGCCGCGGGCGATCGGGTGCCGGAAGCGTTCAAGGTCGCCCGTGAACTGGCGGAGGTTGGCATGGGTGAGCGGCGTGTCCATCGGTGAGTCTCCTTTCGTGGCTGGTTGACCGATGCACACCGGACGGCGGCCGCGGAAAGCCGCCGTGTCAAGGGGATGGTGCGGGCAGGAGCGAAGCGACAACACGGTCCCCTTGAGGCCGCAGGCCGCACGCGGGGGCGGCGGACGCCAAGATGTGCATCAACAGGTCAACCCCACGGAATGGAGCCCGTGCGACACGGCCGTGGGCCGTGGCGAGAGAGCGGCAGTCAGGGGAGGGAGGCGACGCGCTGCCTTATGCGGCCCGTGCAGATATCGCTTGCGACGCGATATGGGATGCGCTATTGAGGTCGCAGGCTGTGACTCCGCTGGAGGGCCGACATGCTCCGCCATCCTCGGCCCTATGGAGCACAGCCGCCTTCCAACAACCGTGTGCACGAGCATGGCGGCGTACTCAGGCCGTCCAAGGGCGAGGGGACTCCTATCGGGCAATCAGGCGTTCGCGGACGGTCTCCCAAGGCTCGCCGTTCATCTCGCCGCTATCAAGGGCGCCGGTGCGGCGGTCAATCTGCGCACCCTGCTGCGGCGCGAGCGGCTCGGCGTGCGTTTCGGCCAGCACGCTATCGAGGATGTCCTGCACCAGCACCAGCCGGTCCGCGATGGAGAGCTTCCAGTAGTCGATGTCGTCAAGCGATAGCTTCATGGTCATTCCTGGCATACTGATTGACGCGGCCAGCTTGCCTCAACTCGGCGGCGATGTAAACCGGGAAGTTGACGCCAGAGCCGTCAATCCGGCTCCGACTGCTCCAGACCGGCCACGATCGCCGGGTCGCGGCGGGTCGCTACGACGCCGACGATGCGGACGGCCTCGGGAAGCGGCCGGTAGATGACGGCGTACCAGAACCGATGAAGCACGGCGCGGCGCAGCCGGGGCGTCACGCGCTCGTATCCCTCCGGCCAGCGCCGGACGAGGGCGATGGCGCGGTCCACTTCGAGGCGGAAGAGTTCGCCCGAGCCGGGACGCAGCCCGTCGTAGTAGTCGATGGCGTCGCGGATGTCGGTCTCGGCGGCGGGAAGGACGATGACGGGAAGGGTCATCCGCGCGGCTTGAGGCGTTCGCGCACGGTCTCCCACGGCGTTCCGTGG
>JABWBJ010000500.1 GCA_013360595.1 Gemmatimonadaceae bacterium
GCCGGCGGCGCGCTCCCTGGCGATCAGCCGGTCCAGTTGGGCCTTCCCGGCGAGGTACTGGTCGGGCCACTTCGCGCCCGCGTATCCCCAGCGCGCCGCTTCCCAGAGCGTCCAGGCCGGGTTCACCAGGTGAGGGCGGCCGATGGCGACCAGATCGGCGCGGCCCGACGCGATAATGCCGTTGGCCTGGTCGGCGTCGGTGATGGCGCCGACGGCGATGGTCGCGATGCCGGCCTCCTGGCGAATCCGGTCCGCGAAGGGCGTCATCCACATGCGGCCGAAGACGGGCTTCTCGTCGTGGACCACCTGGCCCGCCGACACGTCGATCATGTCGGCCCCCGCGGCGCGGAAGAGGCGGGCGATCTCGATGGCCTCGTCGGCCGTGTTCCCGCCTTCCGCCCAGTCGTGGGCCGAGATGCGCACGGACATCGGCAGATGCGCCGGCCACTCGGCGCGCATGGCGGCGAAGACGCGGAGCGGGAACCTCGCGCGCGCGGCCACCGGCCCGCCGTACCCGTCCTGGCGGCGGTTGGTCAGCGGCGAGAGAAAGCCGGACAGCAGGTAGCCGTGGGCGCAATGGAGCTCCAGCCAGTCGAAGCCGGCCTCGATGCCGAGCCGCGTCGCGCGCACGAACTCGTCCACGACGCGGTCCATGTCGTCCTCGGTCATGGCGCGAGCGACCTGCGAGATGCCCGGCAGGTATTGTTGCTCCGAGGCCGCGATGAGCGGCCAGCCGCCGCTGGGGAGCGGCTCATCGACGCCCTCCCACATCTTCTTCGTTGCGCCCTTGCCGCCGGCGTGGCCGAGCTGGAGTCCGATCCGGGCGTCGCTGTGCTCGTGCACGAAGCGCACGATGCGGGCCCAGGCGTCGCGATGCGCTTCGGTCCAGAGCCCCGTGCACCAGGGGGTGATCCGCGCGTCGGGGGCCACGCACGTCATCTCCGTCATGACGAGCCCGGCGCCGCCGGTCGCCCGGGCGCCGAGGTGCACGAAGTGCCAGTCGGTGGGCGTCCCGTCGGTCGCGGCCGTGTACTGCGCCATCGGGGAGACCACGATCCGGTTGGGAACGGTGAGGCCGCGCACGCGCCACGGCGTGAAGATGGTGGGCGGCGGCGCCGCGTCGTCGGCGACCGCGAGGCCGGCGCGGCGGGCGAACCATCGTTCGAGCGATTCCACGTACCGCCGGTCGCGGACGCGCAGGTTCTCGTGCGAGATGCGCTGTGATCTGGTCAGAAGCGAGTAGGCGAACTGCTCGGGCGAGAGGCGGGCATACCGATCCACGTGCTCGAACCACTCGGTCGAATTGCGCGCCGCGTTCTGGAGCTTGAGGACCTCGACCGACCGTTCCCGGTGGTAGGCGTCCAGGGCGGCGGCGAGGTCGGTCCCGGCGGCGAGATGGCGGTCGAGCGCGATGGCATCTTCCATGGCCAGCTTGGTGCCGGAGCCGATGGAGAAGTGCGCGGTGTGCGCGGCGTCGCCGAGCAGGACGACCGGCGCGCGCCGGCGCCCGGCCTCGAGCCAGTGGATCCAGCTGGCGCAGACCACGCGGGGGAATCGCAGCCACTGGGCGGAGCCTCTGAGGTGCGAGGCGTTGCTGCGCAGCGGAGCGCCGCGGAGGATCCCGGCGAAGAGCCCCTGGCAGAAGTCCACCGACTCGGCGGCGGTGAGGCGGTCGAGTCCGGCGCGTTCCCAGGTCTCCCACGGGGTCTCCACGATGAACGTGGAGAAGTCGGGGGCGAACTGGTACGCGTGCGCCTGGAACCATCCGGCCGGCGTTTCCTCGAACGCGAAGGTGAATGCGTCGAAGGTTCGCGGCGTGCCGAGCCAGACGTAGCGGCAGCGCCGGACGTCGACGTCCGGCTGGTAGGCGCCGGCGAAGCGCTGGCGGACCGTGGAGTTGATGCCGTCGGCGGCGATGACGAGGTCCACGGCGCCGGCGGCGACGAGGTCGTCCAGCG
>JABWBJ010000049.1 GCA_013360595.1 Gemmatimonadaceae bacterium
CCCCCATCTGCTCGGCCGACGCGTACCGCCGCCCCGGATCCTTGTGCATGGCCGACCCGATGATCGCGTCCGGGTCCGGGCCGAGGCCCGTTGACGGCGGCGCGCTGTCCAGGATGCGCCGGCGCAGTTCCGCGGGCGCCGCGTCGCCGTCGCGGAACGGATGGCGGCCCGTGAGCACCTTGAAGAGCACCGCGCCTAACGCGTGCACGTCGCTGGCCGTCGTGACCGGCTCCCCCCGCACCTGTTCGGGACTCGCGTAGGCGAGCGTGAACGGCCCGCCGCCAATCCCCGTCAGGTCCTGGTCCTCCTCCGACGAGTCGTCGTCGCCCGCGACCAGCTTGGCGATGCCGAAGTCGAGCAGCTTGACCGTTCCGTCCGGCGTGACGAGGATGTTCCCCGGCTTGAGGTCCCGGTGCACCACCAGGTTCTGGTGCGCGAAATGCACGGCGCCGCACACCTGCCGCATGAGCCCGAGTCGTTCGCGCGCAGGAAGGGCGCGCGACGTCACGTACTCGTCGACCGGCTGGCCTTCCACGTACTCCATCGCGAAGTACGGCGATCCGTCCGGCAGCAGGCCACCGTCCAGCAGAGCGGCGATGTTCCGGTGCTCCAGGCGGGCCAGGATCCGGCGCTCCCGCCGGAAGCGGCGCGCCATGCTCGCGTTCCCGCGGCCGAGGGCGAGGGTCTTGATTGCGACACGCTTCCGGAAGTCGTCGTCGGCCCGGTACGCCTCGAAGACCGACCCCATTCCACCCCGCCCCACTTCGCGCACGATACGGTACGGTCCGAGGGTATCACCAGGCCTGAGCGCGACGCTGGCTGCCTCCGCGCTGGCGAGCCGGGCCGCCGCCGGCTCCTCGAAGCGGCCCCCTTCCGCCTCCCAGGCCGACAGCAGGCTCACGACCTCGTCGTGCAGGGCCCGGTCGTGCGACGCCAGATCCTCCAGGAAGCGGCGGCGCGCATCCCCCGTCACTGCGACGGCGCGCTCAACAGACTCGCTGACCCGGGACCACCAGTCGGGCACGGGAAGAGTCGGGAGGTGGGAGTTGTGAGTTGGGAGTGAGCCGACAGGCTTCGATCTACCGGGTCACGGCCGCCGCGCAAGGCCCGAAGCGCCTCCCTGCCCTGTTGAGAAGCGAACCGCCTGTGCTCATTGTAAGCGATGCAGGTCCGAATCCATGCCATGACCGAGCATCGCGCAGACGAGGTGACGCAACTGCTGAACGCCGCCGGCGCCGGCGAGCCCGGAGCGCTCGACCGCGTGCTGCCGCTGGTCTATCAGGAGCTTCGCCAGCTCGCCGAGGGGTACTTCCGCAGCGAACGCCCGGATCACACGCTGCAGACGACCGCGCTCGTCCACGAGGCCTACCTGCGGCTCGTCGACGCGCAGAATCTCAAGTGGGAGAATCGGCGCCATTTCTTCGGCATCGCCGCGCAGGCGATGCGCCAGATCCTCGTGGATCATGCGCGGCAGCGCGGGGCGCTCAAGCGCGGCGCCGGCCGCCTGGTGACGCTGGACGCCGAGGCCGAGGCCCTGGCGGCCACCGCCGATGACATCATCGGCGTGGACGACGCGCTTCACCAGCTGGCCGCCCTCTCTCCGCGCGCGGCGCGGGTCGTCGAGCTCAGGTACTTCGCGGGGTTGAGCATCGAGCAGACGGCGGAGACGCTGGAGGTGTCCGTCGCGACCGTGAAACGCGACTGGGTTTCAGCGCGGGCGTGGCTCCAGCGGGAATTGGGGGGATAGGGGGCGGTTCAGGGTTCGGGGTTCAGGGTTCAGGGTTCGGGGTACAGGGGCAGCGGGCTGTCCGCGGTCCGCAGCCCCTGTAACCCGAACCCCGAACCCCGAACCCTGAACCCCGAGAATCCCCCCTTTCCCGGCTTCGTCACCGGCGGACCGATCACCCGCCCGGCAAAGGCCGAGTTCAGCGCCACGCTCAACTGATAGGCGCCGAAGGCCGGCCGCTCGAACGAGTTCGCCAGAATGAAATAGTCCAGGTTCGGCTGGAGCGTGTACACGATGCGGGAGTTCGTGGTGTTCATGTCCACATCATCATTGAAGGCACGCTCCTGCAGCGAGCCGTCGTTCATCAGTTCCAGCAGCACCAGCCACGTGTCGAACGCGGTGCTGGTCATGTCGATGCGTACCGTGGTCGGCACCGTCACGGTGATGCCGTAGCCGTCGGCATAGCTGCCGTCGTTCAGCAGGCAGTCGGCGGCAGTCAGTGAGCCGTTCACGGTCTGCCCGATCGCGATCGTCGGCGCGAGCGCGGTGGAGCACGGCCCCAGGACCGTGACCTCGGCAGTGCCGAACTTGCCGTCGACCGCGGCCCGGATCGTGGCAATGCCGTCGGCGAGGCCCGTCACCAGCCCGTCGTTGTTGACGGTCGCGACGTCGACCCGGTCCGACGTCCAGGAGACCGCCTTCGAGATCACCCTCCCCGCCGCATCCTTGACGGTGGCCGTGAGCTGCACCGACTCACCTACGAGCCGTGTTGCCTCGTCGGGCGTCACGACCACCGACGCTGCAATGGGGGTCGGTTCGGAGGAACCGCTGCAGGCGCCGAGGACGACCACCAGCGCGGTCGCCAGCGAGTGGGAAGTGAGTGACGGGCGCTTTGTCATGGCGGCTTCGTGTGAATGACAGCGGCGGCCCGGTTGGCTGGCGGGCCTGTCCAGTCTAGCTCGCGTGTGGTAGGCGGGCCACCCGAGGCCTGCCCGCGCCTCCTACCCGCCTCGCGCGGCGCCCGTTCCCAGGCCCGGACCGTGGATCTCGCCGCGCAGCGGGCGGTGGCGCCAGAGCCCGAGTCCCGAGATGATGGTAGCGCCGAGCAGATCCCGCCACGTGAGCGTTCCGCTGAATAGCGCGCAACAGGAGTTGGGAGTTGGGAGTTGGGAGTTGAGAGTTGAGAGTTGGGAGTTGAGAGCGGAGGGAGGGCGGAGCTTGCCGCCGCTGGTCGCACGGCGCAGTCGGCAATCGGCGGACCCGCTCCTCGCCGGAGCGCCGGGCGGAACGGCATCGATCTCGACGGGAGGCCGCTAACCCGTTCACCGGAAACGGCCTACGTCGGGCCCCTTCGTCCGGGGTTTCCCCGCAACACGTGTGCGACTTTTCCCTTGAATAACCTGCGCTCGGTGGCGAGTATCCCCGGGCTTTCTCACTGGAGAAATACGGCACATGCGCATTGGAGTCCCGCGGGAAACGGGCGCTGGCGAGCGGCGGGTGGCCCTCGCACCGGAGAGCGCGGCCCGCCTCGTGAAGTCCGGGGTCGAAGTCGTCGTCGAACAGGGAGCCGGCGCGAGCGCCAACTTCCCCGACGAGCTCTACGCCAGGGCGGGAGCCACGCTCGTCGACCGGGCAACGGCCTGGAGCGCCGGCGTGGTCGTCAAGGTCCAGCGCCCGTCGGCGGAGGAAGCCCGGCATCTCTCGAGCGGCGCCCTCCTGATCTCGCTGATGCCAACCGCCACGTCCGCCGACCTGCTCGAACAACTCGCGGCCGCCGGCGTCTCGGTGCTCGGCCTGGAGCGTGTCCCGCGAATCACGCGCGCGCAGTCAATGGACATCCTGTCCTCGCAGGCCACGATCGCCGGGTACAAGGCGGTGCTCATCGGCGCCGCCGAGATGGGGAAGATCCTCCCCATGCTCACCACGGCGGCCGGGAACATTCCTCCGGCCAGGGCCTTCGTGCTCGGCGCCGGCGTGGCCGGCCTGATGGCGATCGCGACGGCGCGTCGCCTGGGCGCGGTGGTCTCCGGTTTCGACATCCGGGCCGCGGCGCGCGAGCAGGTCCTTTCCCTCGGCGCGACCTTCGTTGGCCCGGAGCCAACGGCCGATGCGGAAGCCGCGGGCGGGTACGCGCGAGCCCAGACCGAGGAAGAGCAGAAGAAGACCATGGACGCCATGGCGGCCCACCTCAAGGATCAGGACCTGGTGGTCACCACGGCCCAGATCCCGGGCCGGCCGGCCCCGCGACTGATCACGACGGCGATGGTCGAGACCATGCGGTCCGGATCGGTGATCGTGGATCTTGCGGCCGAAACGGGCGGCAACTGCGAACTCACGCGCGCCGGCGAGACGGTCGTGCACCACGGTGTCGCCGTGATCGGGGCCGTGAATCTGCCCAGTTCCGTGCCGCATCACGCCAGCCTGATGTTCAGCAAGAACGTCCTCACGCTGCTGCAGCATCTCATCAAGGACGGCGCCATCACGCTGAACCTCGAAGACGAGATCACGGGCCCCATGTGCCTGGCGCACGGCGGTTCGGTTCGGGCGTGAGCCGTTCTCGATTCCCCCTTCCCCATTCCCGATCTCATGTCTGAGTCACTCATTGGCGGTCTGGTGATCTTCGTGCTCGCCACCTATCTCGGCGCGGCGCTCATCGGGCGCGTGCCGCCGACGCTCCACACGCCGCTCATGTCCGGTTCGAATGCCATCTCCGGCATCACCGTGGTGGGCGCCCTCATCGTGGCCGGGGCCGGCCTCGGATGGATTTCCACCGTGCTCGGGTTTCTCGCCATCGTGTTCGCGATGATGAACGTGGCGGGCGGCTACGCGGTGACGGATCGCATGCTCCAGATGTTCCGGAAGGAGGAGAAGCGATGAGCCGCGCGACCGAACAACTGGTCTACCTCGTCGCGGCCGTCCTCTTCATCACCGGTCTGCAGCGGCTGCAGAGTCCGGCCACGGCCCGGAACGGCAACCGGATCTCCGGGGTGGGCATGCTGATCGCGGTCGTCGCGACGCTGCTCACGATGGAGATCGTGACGCCCATGGTGATCGTCGCCGGGCTGCTGGCGGGATCGGCGGTCGGCTTCTGGATGGCCCGCACCGTGCAGATGACCGCCATGCCGCAGATGGTGGCGCTTCTGAACGGCTTCGGCGGCGCGGCGTCGCTGCTCGTGGGCGGCGCCGAGTTCCTCAAGTCGGAGTTGCGCGCGGAACAGATTCCCCTCGACACGGGAATCACGATTCAGCTGTCGCTGCTGATCGGCGCCGTGACGTTCACCGGCAGCCTGATCGCGTGGGCCAAGCTCCAGGAGGTGATGACCGGCAAGCCGATCGTCTTCGCCGGACAGAAGGCGCTGAGCGCGGCGCTCGCCCTGGCGGTGGTCGGCCTGAGCGTGTACCAGCTCATGACGGCCGAGTCGCTGCTGTGGCCCTTCTACGCCGTCTGCGCCATCAGCCTCCTGCTGGGCATCCTGCTGGTGATTCCCATCGGCGGCGCCGACATGCCGGTGGTGATCGCCCTGCTCAATTCGTATTCGGGGATCGCGGCGGCGATGACCGGCTTCGTGATCGACAACAGCGTGCTGATCATTTCCGGCGCCCTGGTGGGCTCGTCAGGCATCATCCTGTCGAACATCATGTGCAAGGCGATGAACCGGTCGCTGGCCAACGTGCTCTTCGGCGCGTTCGGCGCGGCCGGCCCGACGAAATCCCTGAAGAGCGCGGCGGGCCTTTCCGTGCGCTCGGTCTCGCCGGAGGATGCCGCCATCCAGCTGGCCTACGCGCAGAACGTGGTGGTGATTCCCGGCTACGGCATGGCGGTGGCCCAGGCGCAGCACGCGGTGCGCGAGATCCAGGAACTGATCGAGAAGCGCGGCGGCGAGGTCAAGTACGCCGTCCATCCGGTGGCCGGCCGCATGCCGGGGCACATGAACGTGCTGCTGGCCGAAGCCAACGTGCCCTACGACAAGCTCCGGGACATGGATGACATCAACCCGGAAATGGAGCGCTGTGACGTGGCCGTCGTGATCGGCGCCAACGACGTCGTGAATCCCGGCGCGCGCACGGACACGAGCAGCCCGATCTACGGCATGCCGATCATCAACGCCGACCACGCGAAGAGCATCATCGTGCTCAAGCGGTCCATGGCGGCCGGTTTCGCCGGCATCGAGAACGAGCTGTTCTACAATCCCAGGACCTCGATGCTGTTCGGCGATGCGAAGCAGAGCCTGACGAAGGTCATCGCCGAGATGAAGCAGCTGTAGGCCCGCGTGCACTGGTCCGTCCCGCTCCAGGCTGAAGCAGCCAGGATCTCCACGACGGATCCGGTCTCGCAGGCGCTGGTCGCCGGCCTCCTGGTGGGCGTGTTCGTTCTGCTCACGCTGGAAGCCGCGCACCGGCTGGTGGTGGTGCTGGGCGCGGTGGCGGTCCTGTGGCTGATCACCTACTTCACCCCGTACCACCTGCTCTCGTTCGAGCAGACGGCGGCGGCGCTCGACCTCAACGTGCTGGTGCTGCTGGCCGGCATGATGGCGGTCGTCGGCGTGCTGAAGACCACCGGGATCTTCGAGTGGGCGGTGGCCCGGCTCCTCGGCCGCGCGGGCGGTCGGCCGGTCGTCGTCCTGGGGCTCGTCGCCTGGTTCACGGCGCTCACCTCGGCCTTCCTGGACAACGTGACCACGGTGGTCTTCATGACCCCGATGGCCATCGGCCTGGCCCGGCAGCTGAAGCTGGCGCCGGCCGCGGTCCTGATGCCGATGGTGATGGCGTCGAACATCGGCGGCACCGCGACGCTCATCGGCGACCCGCCGAACATCATGATCGGCTCCGGGGCCGGGCTGTCATTCATCGACTTCGTCGAGAACCTCACGCCGCCCCTGCTGGTGATGATGTTCTGGCTGGTGTTCTACAGCGAGCGCTACTACCGGCGGGACCTCGCCGCGGCGGGCGGCGCCGGAGCGCCGGAGATCGTCGTACCGGCGCTGACCGATCCGAAGCTGGCACGCTGGATGATGGCCATCGGCGCCGGTGTGCTGATCGGATTCCTGACGCACCATCTGACGCACATGCCGGCCGCGGTGCCGGCCACGATCGGCGCAGCGGCCGCGCTCATCGTCCAGGACCGCCTCTACGTGCGCCGGCGGCGGCCGTCGGCCGCCGAGCGCGTCCACGGCGTCCTGGCGGTGACCGAGCGGGACATCGAATGGCCGACCCTGGCGTTCTTCGGGTTCCTGTTCATCATCGTCGGCGCCGGGGTCGAGACCGGCTTGATCGGGACGATGGCGAGCGCGCTCCAGGACGGGATCAGTGCCGGAGCCGCCGCGTTCGGGCTGTCCCCGACGGCGACCCTCTTCTTCGCCGCTCTCATCATCTGCTGGGTGAGCGGTGTCATGTCGGCACTGATCGACAACATCCCCTTCGTGGCGGTGGCCATTCCCGTGGTCGCGCAGCTGGCCGGCGGAATGACCGGCGACTCGGAGGTGCTGTGGTGGGCCCTGTCGCTGGGTGCCTGCCTGGGCGGTAACGCGACCCCCATCGGGGCGTCAGCCAACGTCACCACCGTGGGGATGGCCGAGCGTGAGGGGGCGCGGATCAGTTTCCGCGCCTTCGCGCGCTTCGGCGGCGTGGTGGCGTTCGGAACGCTCGTGATCTCGAGCGCCTGGCTGGCGCTGTTCGTGTTCGCCGGCA
Source organism: Gemmatimonadaceae bacterium (assembly GCA_013360595.1). Classification (GTDB taxonomy): domain Bacteria; phylum Gemmatimonadota; class Gemmatimonadetes; order Gemmatimonadales; family Gemmatimonadaceae; genus JABWBJ01. Next base: position 7,415 of record JABWBJ010000049.1, read on the forward strand.
AGGCGACGGCGGACTGGTCGGCGCTGGGGATCGCGGCCATCCTGGCGGCGTCGCGGGCCGCATTCGGGGCGCGGAAGCCGTCGTGATTCGTGACGCGTGACTCGCCGCGCGCCACCGCGCCGAGTCACGAATCAGAGGTCACCGAGACCGGTTACGGCTCCAGCGCGGCGTCCAGCGTGATCGTCGCGTTCAGCAGCCTCGAGATGGGACACGTGGCGCGGGCCGCTTCCGCCTGCTCGGCGAATTGTCCGGCCGTCGCGTTCGGAACCCTGGCTCGAGTCACGAGGTGCACCCTGGTCACGGTCTGCCCGGCGTCGGTCTTCTCCAGGGTGACGGTCGCGGTGGTGGCGATGCGCTCCGGCGGCAGGCCGGCGCCGGTGAGCTTCCCGGAAAGCGCCATCGAAAAACAGCCCGCGTGCGCGGCGGCGATGAGTTCCTCGGGATTGGTGCCGGCGTCATTGGCGAACCGGGTCGCCCAGGTGTACGCCGCGTCCCTGAGCACGCCGCTGGGCGCGGACATCGTGCCCTTTCCTTCCTTGAGCGTGCCGTGCCAGACGGCCGAAGCCTGACGTTCCACGTTGTCCTCATCTCGGGTGATCAGCGCCCGGCCCCGTGCCGGGCGCTCTCCGAACCTGGCGGGCCGGAGCCAAACGGAGCTGCGTGCTCAGCCGCGCAGCTTCGCCGAAAGGAACTCCACCGCCCTCGGCCACGCGGCTCTCGCCGCCGCGAGGTTCGCCTCGCTGTTCTCCTGGCCGCGCAGGAATCCGTGCCCTGCGCCGTCGTAGATGATCCACTCGTACGACTTTCCGAGTCGCTTCATGGTGGAATCCGCGCCGGGAATGGTGGCGTTGATCCGTGCGTCGGCGCCGCCGTAGAGGCCGAGCACCGGAGCGCTGATCCTCGCCATCTGCTCGGCCGGCGGCGGCGAACCGTAGAACACGACCGAGGCGCCGAGCCCCGGCGCGTGCCGCCGTCCTCCCCGGCCCCGATTTTCGGTACGATTGGCGTGCTGTGAGCTGGTCCACCACCGGTACGTTCCTGATCCCCTTCCCGGTCCCAGGAACCAAGCTCGCGTCGACACGGGGGACGTACATCGTCGGCGCGCTCATCGGCGACGGGCAGTACGGGTCGGTCTACGAGTGCGTGGGCCCCTTCGATCAGCCCTACGCGCTGAAGATGCTGCGGCCGGCGAACAAGCCCTACCACGTGGTCAAGGAAGAGTGGTCGCGGGAGATGCTCCGGCTGGAGAGCTTCCGCCACCCGAACATCGTCTACATTCACGACGCGTTCGAGGAGAACTACCTCTTCTACTTCGCGCTGGAGCGCTGCGACACGAGCCTCCGCGCGCTGCTCGGGACGCCGTTCCAGCCGGCGCTCCTCATCGAGCTCTCGCGGCAGCTCCTCATGACGCTGCAGTACCTGCACGACAACGGCGTCGTGCACTCGGACCTGCACGCTGGCAACGTGCTCATCTCGCAGCTCGACCGCGCGCCCATCGTGAAGCTGACGGATTTCGGCGTGGCGCACCAGCTCGACGGCGGCGCGCGCTGGTTCCGGCCGCAGGTGGCGAACCCGAAGATCCTCGTCCCGGAGCTCGTGACCGCGGGCTACACGACGACGCAGAGCGACCTCTACCAGCTTGGCCTGCTCATGTACCAGATGCACACCGGCATGCCGGCCATCGACGTGAGCGCCCCCTACGACGAGATCGCGCGGCAGATCGCGGACGGCACGCCGCGCCAGAAGGCCGAGGCGCTCGGCACGCCGCTGAGCCAGGTCATCGCGAAGCTCCTCCGGCGCCGCGACGCGTACCGCTACCTCTCCGCGCGCGAGGTCTGGGAGGACCTGCGGCACATCCGCTGGCGCTAGCGCCGAGGCGCTAGCGTTCGGAGCGAAACGTCCGGGGGCCTGCGCGGTGCCCGGGGAAGGCGCGTGCATGCGGGCGCGGATCCGCGGTAGACCTCCCCGCATGAGCGCTTCGCCGCGAGTCGTGTCGCTGACGCCCGCCGTCTTTCACCTGCCGGAGGCCGTGAACGAGGTCTCGAGGACCTACGGGGAGAGCCCCATCGTGCCGCGCGGTCCGCGGCTCCGGCCGCTGCTCGACAAGGTCCGGCGGGGCATCGTGGAGGCGATCGGGGCGGCGCAGCACGAGGCCGTGCTGATGACGGGCACCGGCTCGACGGCGATCGCTGCGGTGCTGGGCTCGTGCCTGCGCGAGGACGAGCGCCTGCTCGTCATCCGGAACGGCGCGTACGGCGACAGGATCCTCGAGTACGCGAGGATCTTGCGGCAGCCCGTGGAGGACATGTGCCTGCCGTACGGCGAGCGGCCCGACCTCGGCAAGATCGAGGAGGCGCTCGCGGGCGGCGACGTCTCCGCGATCGCGATGGTCTACGGCGGGACCTCGAGCTGCACGCTGAACCCGGTGCCGGAGGTCGGCGCGCTGGCGAAGCGGTATGGCAAGAAGCTGCTCGTCGACGGGGTGAGCGCGCTCTTCGTCGAGCCGATGGACCTCGACGCGTGGGGCATCGCGGCGGTGATGGGCTCGTGCAACAAGGGCCTGCACAGCCACCCGAACCTCACGATGGCCCTCGTGCGCCGGGATCTGCTCGAGGAGATGGAGCGGATCCCGCCGCGCGTGCCGAACCTGGAGCTCTACAAGGCGTGGCGGGCGCAGGCGGGCGGGGCGCACCCGTACACGATCGATCCGATGAGCCTCTGCCAGGTGAGCGCGGCGCTCGACCACCTCTCGCAGATCGGCGGCGTGCCCGGCCGGCACGCGATCTACCGGCAGCGGTGCGAGATCCTGCGCCCCGGGTACGAGCGGCTGGGGCTCACGATCGCGCGCTGGGAGGGCATGCCGCTGCAGTCGATCGGGACCGCGCTGCACTTCCCCGCGGGGCGGACCTACGAGCAGATGGCGATGCGGCTCGCGACCGAGCCTGTCGAGGGGCACGTGTTCGAGATCTACGCCGCGCAGGGGAAGCTGTCGGACAAGCTCTTCCGCATCTTCCACATGGGCGAGTACCCGCTCGAGGCCTACGAGATCTTCCTGAAGGCGCTCGCCCGGGTCGTCTGAGCCGTCTGGGCCGTCCCGGAGATCACTTCTTCTCCTTCGGAGGCTCCTTCTTCGCGGGCTTGTCCTTGGGGCTGCCGGCGGTGGCGGAGCTCGCGGGCGCCGGCGCGTCGCCGATGCCCAGGAGCTCGATGTCGAAGACCAGCGTGGCCTTGCCGGGGATCTTGGGGGGGCTGCCGTGGTCGCCGTAGCCGAGCTTCGAGGGGATCGTGAGCTTGCGCTTGCCGCCGACCTTCATGCCGACGACGCCCTGGTCCCATCCCTTGATCACCTGGCCGCCGCCGATGGTGAACTTGAAGGGGTCCTTGCCGACGGAGGAGTCGAACTGGACGCCGTTCTTGGCGAGGCGGCCTGTGTAGTGCACGCGGACGGTGTCGCCGTCCTTGGCCTCGGCGCCGTCGCCGACCTTGACGTCCTCCTTGATGAGGTCTGGCGGCTCGGGCTCGGACTGGGGAGGGGTGATGCGGCCGAGCTCGGGCTCGGGCTCGGGGACCTTCTGCTCGCAGGCGGGGAGGGCCGCGAGGGCGGCGCACGCGTACGCGAGGGCGGCGGCGAGGCGGATGGAGCTCATGCCGATGGTCTTTATTGAGGTGGGGCGGGACGATCAAGGGCCCCGGGGTTCGGGAGCGTTGCGGCCGGGTCGGGGCGGGGGCTACGGTCCGCGCCGTGGCCC
>JABWBJ010000050.1 GCA_013360595.1 Gemmatimonadaceae bacterium
GCCGCCTGCTTTGTCCAGGCCGACGCGGGCGAGATCGCGGTCCGGGGCCGCAAGCTGGTAGGGAGCGCGCTCCTCCGGCAGGACGGCGCCCTCCTCCAGCACGGGTCCATCCTGATCGAGGATGACCAGCCGCTGCTCGCCGGCGTGCTCCCTGGCGGAGAGTCGCCGCCGGAGCCCGCCGCAACGCTGCGCGAGACGCTGGGACGGACGCCCGCCGCCGACGAGGTCGCGCGGTCGCTGATCGACGCGCTTCATGACGCGGTCCGTCATCCGCCCACGGCACTGCCGGAGGATCCCCGGACGGCAGCCGACGCGGAGCGCCTGGCAGCCGTCTACGCCAGCGACGACTGGACACTGCGATACTGAGGACCCCGAGTGCTCGCTGAGAAAGGCGAGTGAGCGCGGATCGGCCCATGCTGGACATTACTCCGGGTCGATTCGCGTCCCTCCGCGGCGACTCGCCCTTATGAGAACCGAGTCTTCGCTGAAAAGGCAGAATGAGCGCGGATCGGTCCTGTGTAAGGGTTCGTTATCCGCGGCGATTCGGGTCTTTCCGCGGCGACTCGCCCTTATGAGAACCGAGTCTTCGCGGAAAAGGCGAAATGAGCGCGGATCGGTCTCGTGTAAAGGATGTTGATCCGCGGCGATTCGCGTCTTTCCGCGGTGACTCGTTCCTTCATGAGAGCCGAGTCTTCGCTGAAGAGGCAGAATGAGCGCGGATCGGTCCCGTGTAGGGTTCTTTATCCGAGGCGGTTCGCGTCTGTGGGTTCTCTAAACTCTGTCGCTGTTCTTCTCTAAATTCTGTCGCATCCGGAGCGGACGCTTCAGGCTAATTCGCGCGACGGGTTGAGCTCCCAGAGCCGTCGCCCGCAGTTCCGCGCCTCCTGAGCATGCTGAACATGCTCCTTCGGCCTCCCCGACCCGGGACTCATCATCCCAACGTGAAGGGTCTTTATCCGCGGCGATTCGCGTCTATCCGCGGCGACTCGCTTTTCATGAGGACCGAGTCTTCGCGGAAGGGGCAAATGAGCGCGGGTTGGTCCTGTGTAGGGGTTCCTTATCCGCGGCGATTCGCGTCTATCCGCGGCGACTCGCCTTTCATGAGGACCGAGTCTTCGCGGAACGGGCAGAATGAGCGCGGATCGGTCCCGTGTGAGGGGTCTTCATCTGCGACGATTCGCGTCTATCCGCGGCGACTCGCCTTTCATAAGGACCGAGTCTTCGCGGAAAAGGCGAAATGAGCGCGGATCGGTCCCGTGCAAGGGTTCCTTATCCGCGGCGATTCGCGTCTATCCGCGGCGACTCGCCCTTATGAGAACCGAGTCTTCGCGGAAGGGGCAAATGAGCGCGGGTTGGTCCTGTGTAGGGGTTCTTTATCCGCGGCGATTCGCGTCTATCCGCGGCGACTCGCCCTTATGAGAACCGAGTCTTCGCTGAAAAGGCAGAATGAGCGCGGATCGGTCCCGTGTGAGGGGTCTTCATCTGCGACGATTCGCGTCTATCCGCGGCGACTCGCCTTTCATGAAGGGTTCCTTATCCACGGCGATTCGCGTCTATCCGCGGCGACTCGCCTTTCAGGGAACCGAGTCTTCGCGGAAAGGGCAGAATGAGCGCGGGTCGGTCCTGTGAGGGTTCTTTATCCGGGGCGATTCGCGTCTTTTCCGCGGCGACTCGCCCTTATGGGGGCATGCCGGTGCGCTGACGCATCGATAACTTTCACCGATGGTTCCGGCTTGACTCCTGCCACTACAAACACCGCGCGCCCCTCGCGTTGAGGTTCGCATGACCGCCACGATGCCGCCGGCCGCCACTACGGCCGATCCCGATACCTTCGTTCGCCGCCACATCGGCCCCACGCCGGCCGAACAGGCCGAGATGCTGTCGGCGCTCGGCTATACCTCGCTGGACGAGTTCATTGCCGCCACGGTGCCCGAGTCGATCCGGGCGCGCCGCCCGCTCGCCACTGGCGCGCCGCGGACGGAGCACGACGTTCTCGCCGAACTCCGCGGGATTGCGAGCCGGAACAAGGTCTTCCGCTCGTACCTCGGCCTTGGCTACCACGACACGCTGACGCCGCCGGTCATCCAGCGGAATATCCTCGAGAACCCCGGCTGGTACACGGCGTACACGCCGTACCAGTCGGAGATCGCGCAGGGCCGGCTCGAGGCGCTGCTGAACTACCAGACGACGGTCATCGATCTCACCGGACTCCCGATCGCCAACGCGTCCCTGCTCGACGAGGGGACGGCAGCCGCCGAGGCGGTCCACCTGGCGTATGGCGTCAAGGGGAAGGAAGGGAAGGAAACGGTGTTCATCGACCGGGGGTGCCACCCGCAGACGATCGATATCGTGAAGACGCGGGCATGGGCCTCGGGGCTCAAGGTCACCGTCGGCGACGCCCGGACGAAGAAGTTCGGTCCGTCGACGTTCGTGGTGATCGTGCAGTATCCGACGACCGAAGGGGCCGTGGCGGACTGGCGGGACGTCGCGGACCGCGCGCACGCGGCCGATGCGCTCCTCGTGGCGGCCACGGACCTCCTCGCGCTGACGCTGCTCGCGCCGCCGGGCGAGTGGGGAGCCGACGTCGTGGTCGGCAACTCGCAGCGTTTTGGCGTGCCACTGGGCTTCGGCGGCCCGCACGCCGCGTTCATGACGACGCGCGAGGAGTACAAGCGCCTCATCCCGGGCCGCCTCATCGGCGTCTCGCGCGACGCCCAGGGGAAGCCGGCCCTGCGGATGGCCCTCGGCACCCGCGAGCAGCACATCCGGCGCGAGAAGGCGACGAGCAACATCTGCACGGCGCAGGTCCTGCTGGCCGTGATCGCCGGCATGTACGCCGTCTGGCATGGTCCCGAGGGACTGACCCGCATCGCGCGCCGGGTCCATCGCCTGGCGGCGCTGCTGGCGGCCGGCGCGACCCGCCTCGGCCACGCCGTGACGCACCCCGAGTTCTTCGACACGATCCGCGTCGACCTGAACGGCAGCACGGCGGCCCGGGTGATCGGCGCGGCGCGGAAGCTGGGGATCAATCTCCGCAAGGCCGGTGGAAGGAGCGTCGTCATCGCGCTCGACGAAACGGCCGGTGAAGTCGACGTCCGCGACCTGCTGGTGGCGCTCAACGGCGGGGGCCCGCTGCCATTCACCATCGAGGCCGTGGCCGGTGACGTCGATCCGCGGTACGACGAGCGGTTCGCCCGCACCAGTCCCTTCCTGACGCACCCGGTCTTCCACCGGTATCACGCCGAACACGAACTCCTGCGCTACATGCGCAAGCTCGAGTCCCGGGATCTGTCGCTGGTCCACTCCATGATCTCGCTCGGCTCGTGCACGATGAAGCTGAACGCGACGGCGGAGATGGTGCCGGTGACGTGGCCCGAGTTCGGGCGGATCCACCCCTTCGCCCCTGCCGCCCAGACCGAGGGGTACGCGGAGCTGTTCCGGACCCTCGAGGCCGATCTCTGCGACATCACGGGTTTCGCGGCGGTCTCGCTCCAGCCGAACGCGGGGTCGCAGGGGGAGTACGCCGGGCTGCTGGTGATTCGCGCGTACCACGAGTCGCGGGGCGAGGGTCACCGCCACGTCTGCCTCATCCCGCAGAGCGCGCACGGCACGAACCCGGCCTCCGCCGCGATGGCCGGGATGAAGATCGTGGTCGTGAAGACGGGGGCGAACGGGGACATCGATCTCGACGACCTCCGGGCGAAGGCCGCCGAGCACTCGGCGAACCTGTCCGCGCTGATGGTGACCTATCCCTCAACGCACGGGGTGTTCGAGGAGGGGATCGGCGAGATCTGCCGGATCGTGCACCAGCACGGCGGCCAGGTCTACATGGACGGCGCGAACATGAACGCCATGGTGGGGCTGGCCCGGCCCGGCGAGATCGGGGCCGACGTCTGCCACCTGAATCTCCACAAGACGTTCTGCATCCCGCACGGCGGCGGCGGGCCGGGGATGGGCCCGATCGGCGTGGCGGCGCACCTGGCGCCGTTCCTGCCCGGCCATCCGGTGGTGCCGCAGCCCGGACGAACCTCGTTAGGTGCCGTCGCGGCGGCGCCGTGGGGGAGCGCGTCGATCCTGCCGATCTCGTGGGTGTACATCAGGATGATGGGCGGGTCGGGGCTCACCGAGGCCACCCGGATTGCCATCCTCAACGCGAACTACATCGCCCACCGGCTCGAACCGCACTTTCCGGTGCTCTACCGCGGGCGGAACGGCCGCGTGGCGCACGAGTGCATCGTGGACCCGCGGGCGGTGAAGGGAACCAGCGGCGTCGAGGTCGAGGACATCGCCAAGCGGCTCATGGACTACGGCTTCCACGCGCCGACGGTCTCGTTCCCGGTCGCGGGCACGCTCATGATCGAACCGACCGAGAGCGAGTCGAAAGCGGAGCTGGACCGGTTCTGCGACGCGCTCATCGCGATTCGCGACGAGATCCGCGAGATCGAAGCGGGAATCCTCGACAAGGAGGACAACCCGCTCAAGCACGCGCCGCACACGGCGGAAGTCGTCATCTCCGACGCCTGGAACCGCGCCTACTCGCGGGAGAAGGCGGCCTTCCCCGCGCCGTGGACCCGGGACCGGAAGTTCTGGCCGGCCGTCTCCCGCGTGGACAACGCCTTCGGCGACCGGAATCTGGTCTGCGCCTGTCCGCCCGTGGAAGAGTACGCGTAAGGCCGCGACGCCGCGCGGCGGAGGACTCCGGAAGCAGGGCTGAGACGCGGTGACGGTTCCCGACCCTCACCAACCGCGTCTCAGCTCCGCGAAGCGCGCTATCCGATCTGCTTCGCGTACGCCTCGGCGCTGAGCAGTCCGGTCGTGTCGCCCGGATTCGCGAGCTTCAGCTTGATCATCCAGCCGTCGCCGTAGGGATCCGAGTTCACGAGACCGGGTTCGCCGTCGAGCCGGCTGTTGACCTCGGTCACCTGACCGGCCAGTGGACAGAAGAGTTCGGAGACCGCCTTCACGGCCTCGATGGTTCCGAAGACGTCGTGCGCGCCGAACGTGGCACCGGCCTTCGGCAATTCCACGAAGACCACGTCGCCCAGCTGGTCCTGGGCGTAGTCGGTGATGCCGACGATCACGACCCCGGCGTCGGCCGTGGCCTTTACGTACTCATGATCGGGCGTGTAGTGCAGGTCGGCGGGAACGTTGGCCACGGTGCATGTCCTGGTATGGGAAGCCGGCGCGTATAGTAGGGAGACGGCCGACCCCACGGAAGGGAGGATTCACCCGACGCGGTCCCTGCTGAGCGCGTCCCACGCCCGCTCTACCGCGGCGCGCAGCTCGGTCAGCGTCCCCGCGTTGTCGATCACGTAATCGGCACGGTCGCGCTTCCATGCAGCCGGCCACTGGGCCGCGATCATCTGCCGCGCTTCCGGCTCGGTCAGCCCCCGATGGCGCATCAGCCGGTCCAGCCGCAGCGCCTCCGGCGCGTCCACCAGGAGCACCCGGTCGACGTCCTGGGCGAGGCCGGCCTCGTACAGCAGCGGGATGTCGGCGACCACCACGCGGTCGCCCCGCGCCCGCGCCGCGGCGACCAGGGCATCGCGGCGTCGTTTCACCTCCGGATGGACGATCTGGTTGAGCGCCTCCCGATCGGCGGCGTCCGCGAACACGATCGACCGCAGGGCGGCCCGGTCGAGCGTGCCATCGCCGTTGAGGACCCGTGGTCCCCACCTCGCCACGATCGCGGCCAGGGCGGGTGTCCCCGGACGGACGACCTCCCGCGCCAGTGCGTCGGCATCGATCACCGTTGCGCCGAGGTCGGCGAGCATCCTCGCGACCTCCGATTTCCCGCTGGCGATGTTGCCGGTGAGTCCGATGAGGATCATGGAGAATCGGGAGTGGGGACTGGCGGCCGGTCCTCGGAATCGGGAACCGCGGCGGGCCCGGCGCAAGGTGGTTCCGAACGGTCGGGGCTCCTGCCAGCTTCACAGGGGAACCCGCGCCCGTATGCGCGATCAGCTTCCGCCAACCGCTTCCGCCACCATGGACGTCGACGATCCCCGACAGGACGAATACGCCAGCCTGGTCCGCCGGCAGCTGGAGCTGCTCGGCGAGGACCCGTCACGGGCCGGCCTGGCCAGGACCCCGATGCGGGTCGCCCAGACCATGGACTGGCTCACTCGCGGGTACGAGACCGACCTGAGCGAAGCAGTCGGCGAGGGTGTCTTCGCCGACGACCACGATCACATGATCATGGTGCGCGACATCGAGCTCTACTCCCTCTGCGAGCACCACATGCTTCCCTTCTTCGGGAAGGCGCATATCGCGTACATCCCGAACGGCCGGATCCTCGGCCTGTCGAAGCTGCCGCGCATCGTGGAGATGTATGCCCGCCGGCTTCAGGTGCAGGAGCGCCTGACGAGCGAGATCGCGGACGCCGTGGAGGAGGCGGTGCGGCCTCGCGGCGTGGGCGTGGTCATCGAGGCGTGGCACCTGTGCATGATGATGCGCGGCGTGGAGAAGCAGAACTCGATGACGATCACGTCGGCGCTCCTCGGGTCCTTCCGCGACGACGCCAAGACGCGCGACGAGTTTCTCCGCCTCGCGCACGCGGGCCAGACCGGCCGGTAAGATCAGTCGTCGTCGTCGGGGCGCGGGCCGTCCTGCATCAGCCCGGCGATGACGTACTCGGCGCCCCCCCGCTGCCGCAGCTGGGACGGCGTGCAATGGAGGTAGCGCTGGCACGTGTTGCGGAAGGCGGAACCCGAGGGGAAGTCGAGGGCCAGCGAGACGGCGTCGGCCGAGCGTAACGGATCCTCGAGCAGCTGCGCGGCCACGATGAGCCGTCCCCACGTGATCAGCCGGCGCGGCGGCGGGAAGCCGGCATCGCCGAGGCGGCGCACCAGCGCCCGGCGCCCCAGGGCCAGGGAGCGGGCGAGAATCTCCGGCGTCAGGCGCTCATGGGCCCGGGTGACCGAGATCAGGACCGCGTCGCGCACCAGGGGATGGAGGCCTGCGAGCAGAACCTTGAGCTTCGAGGCGACGCTCCGGGCCTCGGCCTGCTCGAGGAGCGTGGCGAAGCGCTCGGGGCTGTCATCCCGGTCGGCGAGCACCAGACCGTCGATGCCGGCGCGGCCGGCGTCAAAGAGGTCGCGCACGCGATCCGGCGCCCCGATGCCGACGTAGGCAACGGTAATCAGCCTGGGAAAGAGCCGCCGCAACTGCCGGACGGGCTCGAGGCCCATCTCGCCGCCGGCGAACAGGTCGAACACCGCCATGGACACCGGCTGCGTCTCGCAGAGCCGGTGCAGCGCGCCCCAGTCGTCGCAGGGCGCGATCTGGTGCCGGCCACGAATGGTGGCCTGCAACCGGCGAAGCCGATCGGGGTTCGGGAGCAGCGCGGCGATGATGCTCATCGGGCGAGCCCGGGCGGGATGGGACGCATCGCCAACATGACTTCCGCCGGGCGCGCGGCGTCACGCGGGAGCGCGAGTTGCTCACAATGTGAGGATCGCCGTGCACCGGCCGCGTGGCGTGCGCGTCCTGAGGGCAGCAGGGCGGGCGCCGGCGCCGACCATCCCCGGAGGGCGGTCCCGGGTCACGGCGCAGGCATCGATTCTCACCCCGTGACGTTCCCGGTCGCCGGCGTGACGGCCGCCGCGTCCGCCCCGCTGCATTCTGGTCGTCAATCACGGAGATCAGCCCTGAAGCCCCGCATGCGATCCTGTCTCTGCAGCGAACGCCTCGTGCACACCCAGTACCGGACGCCGGCCGGGCGCCTCCAGCCGCGCCGGGGGCACACGGTCGTCGAGATGCTCATCGTGATGTCGCTGATGGCAGCCCTCGCAGGCATCGCCATGCCGCGGCTGAACTACTCGGCCATGCGGCTCGACGCCAACGTGCGCGTGGTCCGTTCCGCGTTCCAGCAGGCGTGGCGCGCGGCGATCCAGACGCAGCACGACATGCTGGTGAGCATGGACACGGCCGCGAAGCGGATCCGGATCGTCGAGGACGTGAACAACGACGGGCTGCCGAGTCCCGGTGAGCGAGTGACGTGGCGGCCGCTGGAGGAAGGGGCCGTCTTCGACGTCCCCGCGGCGGGCGTCTCCGGCCCGGTGACGACGTCGGTGTCGGGTCCCGGTGTGAAGTCCGTGCAGGGGATGCCCACCATCACGTTCCGGCGGAACGGGTCCACCAGCGGCGACGTGGAGCTGTACCTCTCGATCCGGTATCGGAGCGTGAAGGAGTTTCGCGGCGTAACGGTGGCGCAGGCCACCGGGCGCACGGAGTGGTTCCGTCGCGTCAACGGGTCCTGGTGGCGTTCGGGAGGCATCTGATGCGGCGAATGAGTGGCAGGCGGCGCGTCCGGCGCGGGCGTGACGGCTTCGCGCTGATCGAGGCGATGATCGCATTGACGATCCTCGCCACGGCGGTCCTGTCCGCCGGCCGGTATTTCACGCAGCTGTCGCGCGGCGTATCGGACGAGCGGACGCGGGCGCAGGCGCTCCACCTCGTCGGCGAGCGGTTCGAGCAGGTGAAAACCGCGCCGACCTACGGCAAGATCGACTCGCTGTACGTGGGCACGGAGACGAACATCCCCGGCTACGCCGGCTACTCCCGGCAGACGCAGGTCATGCGGATCGGCGGCACGCCCTCGGACACGGTGGACTACAAGATCATCACGGTGACGGTGACGACGCCGGCGATCCCGAAGAGCGTCACCGTGCGGAAGTCCACGGTCATCGGAGACTGGTAACCATGGCCGCCACGACGCCGCGCCGCGGCTTCACGCTGATGGAGCTGCTGATCTCGGTCACGCTGACGATGATCGCGATCGGCATCGCGATCCCGTTCTTCCTCACGCAGAGCCGGTCGCTGGAGGCCCAGGCCGGCCGCCTCGACGCGCAGCTCAACATCAACTTCGGCCTCGACGCGATCGACCGCGACCTGCGCGTGGCGGGGGTCGGCATCACCCAGCGCCAGCCGCTGCTCGTCCAGGCCGCGGCGAACGCCATCACGTTCAACGCCGACCTGACGAGCACCACGCCGGCCGATTTCGCGGCGGTCTATTACGACCCCGACGCGCCCCCGACGACCACGGCGCTCCTGTGGCCGGCGAACAAGGTGACGCTCCCCAACTCGAGCTGGCTGTATCCGGACAGCGCCTACTGGGCGAGCGCCGGCGTCCCGAGCGCGGCCGAAACGATCTCGTACTACACGGAGGCCGATCCGCAGGCGACGGGGCTGTACCGGCTCATGCGCCGGGTGAACAACGCCACGCCGCGGGTCATGGCGCGCGGGATCAAGCTCGTCTCGGGCGATCCGTTCTTCCGGTACTTCAAGCTGAACGCCACCGGGGCGCTGGTGGAGATTGCGCAGTCGACGCTGCCGCGGCGCCACCTGCCCGGCTGGCATGGCGCGCCCGCCGATACCGGGGTCAATGCCCTGGTGGACAGCATCGTCCTGGTGCGCGTCAAGTTCACGGCGGTCCACCGCGACCCGCGCCATCCGGACGCCACGCGGGTCGAGGAGCGCACGATCCGGATCACGAACGCGGGGCTGGTGCGCGCCAGCACCTGTGGCGACGCCCCGCTGGCGGCCACGGGACTCGTCGGCGTCGCCGACGCGACGCCGCAGGTCACGCTCACGTGGACGAAATCAACCGACGAATCGGCCGGCGAGAAGGACGTGGAGCAGTACGCGATCTACCGCCGTGATCCGGGGACAGCGGCCTTTGCCGAACCGTTCGCCAGCGTGGCGGCCGGGGCGCCGTTCCCCTCGTTCGTCGACAGCGACGTGAAGCCCGGCGAGTCGTGGATCTACGGCGTGGCCGCGCTGGACTGTACGCCCGCTCTTTCGCCGGTCGTCACCACGCCGACCCTCATCATCCCATGACCGCTCGCCGCCCGCGTTTCCCCGGAGGTTCCATGTACCGCTCCCGGCGATCGCTCCGCCGGCCGCGCCTGCGCGCGCGCCGTGGCGTGGCCCTCGTCCTGACGCTCATGCTGACGTTCGCCATGGGCGCCCTGGCGATGGGCGCGATCTACCTGAACTCCAATGGCCAGCTCGTTGGCCGCATGGCCGAGCGCGAGAAGGAGCTTCGGTACGCGGCCGACGCGGCGCTCCAGGTCGGCAAGAGCCGGCTCAACAACGATCCGTTCGCGATGCCGGACAGCGGGTACACGATGCTGGTGTCGGACGGCGCGGTGCTCGGAGCCGACGGGCAGGCCATCGCCGGCGTGCGGTACAACCTCTGGGCCGGTCCCACGGGTTCGACCACGGGGCAGTTCGGCCGGTTCGGCTCGGTCGTGGCCGAAGCGATCGGGCCGCGCGGCGCGCGCTTCATCCGCCGGCTCGAGCTGCAGCAGGAAAGCTTCGCTCGCTACGCGTACTGGACCAACAAGGAGACGACCCCGGCCGGCGGCACGATCTACTTCGCCAACGGCGACGTGCTCTGGGGGCCGGTCTGGTCGAATGACTACATCACCATCCACAGCTCGGGGGCGACGTTCAACGACGACGTCACGACGGCCGAGCTGATCAACTCCCCGAACTACGGCACGTTCAAGAAGGGGTACACGGAGAACGCGAATCCCATCACGCTCCCCACGATCACGGCGCTGTCCAAGCTGCCGGGGTACGCCTCGTCGGGTTCGCTCAGCTTCACGCCGCCGACGACCGGTGGCGCGACCACGGTGCGGATGCGTGCCGAGTTCGTCGCGGTCGACCTGAACAACGACGGCGACTCGACCGACGTGGACGAGGGGTTCGTGCGGGTCTACCAGGCGAACGCCGGGCAGGAGGCGTGGACCCGCGCCGACTGGACGACGACCAAGACCAGCGCCGTGAACTGCGGCGACTTCCATCGGGTCGTCGTCGGGGGGGTCGCGTCGTGGAAGTTCTTCCCGGCCGCGGTGCATGGGACCACGGCGGCGTATGCCTGGGCGAGGAATCTCTGGATCGCCGGCGGCATGACCGCCACGCAAGCGAACAACCATGCCGGGCTGACGGTTCAGAACATCATGTCGGCCGCGCTCGCCGGGGGGCAGCCGGCGCACCGCTGCTTCCTGGGTGGCGACCCGCACCTGGTGGCGATCGAGCGGAACGCCACCGGCGGCAACGTGACCGGGCAGATCGGCGGCGACGCGACCACGTTCACGGCCGACGCGACCGCCGGCGCTACCCGCGGCCACTGGAAGAAGTGGAACGGGGCGGTCGATCCGCGGCTCCTCCTGAAACGGCCGTACGACGCGTCGTACCTGTTCCCGATCTACCGGGGCCAGAACACGGGCTCCAAGGGTGTGATCTACTTCAACGGCACCGTCATGCTGAGCGGCGTCCTGCGCGGCCGCGTGACCGTGTACAGCTCTGCCTTCGTCGTCTACGGCGATGACCTGCGTTACGCCACCGACCCGGCGGGCGGAGTCTGCAACGACATGCTGGGCGTGATCGGCACCGAGGACATCGTGGTCGCCGACAACGCGATCAACACGCCGCAGAGCGCCAACGGTATCCGGAACATGGACGACACCAAGGACCTGTACCTCCATGGCGTCCAGATGGCCCTGAGCGAGAGCTTCACGGTGCAGAACTACGACACCGGTCCGATCGACGCCAACGACTGCGGTACCGTCAACGTCGGACGCGGATGTCTGTACATGCTCGGCGGGCTGATCCAGGAGCGCCGCGGTGCGGTGGGTCTCACCAACGGCTCCGGATTCCTCAAGCGGTACAGCTACGACCGCTGCGCCGTGCAGATTCCGCCGCCGTACTTCCCGACCACGGGCCGGTTCCTCGACAACCGGTACGCCGAGCTCGATCCGGGCCAGTTCAACATTTCGCAACTCTTCCAGAGCCTGTCGCCCAACTTTTAGAGCGATGAGCGATGAGTCCGCTGGGCCTCATCGCTCATCGCTCGTCCCCAGCATCAGCTGCCCTTCGTCCGCCGGCCGGACCACGTGGCAGGCGCGGCAGCGGGCCTCGTAGGCCTCGCGGCCGCCGACCATGATCGTCGGCGAGTTCCAGGCCGCCGGCTGGCCGTCGATGAGCCGCTGGGTTCGGGTCGCCGGCGCGCCGCACAGGACGCAGATCGCGCTCAGCTTGTCCACCGTCTCCGCGATGGCCATGAGTTGCGGCATCGGCCCGAACGGCTCGCCGCGGAAGTCGGTGTCGAGCCCGGCCAGGATCACCCGGCGCCCGCGTTGCGCGAGCGACGTCGCCACGGCCACGATGCCGTCATCGAGGAACTGCGCCTCGTCCACCGCGATCACCTGGGCGGTCGGATCGATCCGCTGGGCGATCTGCGCCGACGAATCCACGGGGATCGCGTCCACCGAGCGGCCGTCGTGGCTCGAGACGGCGAACAGGCCCGCATAACGACTGTCCAGGTGCGACTTGAAGACCTGCACCCGCTTGCGGGCGATGACCGCGCGCCGCACCCGGCGCATGAGTTCCTCGGACTTCCCGCTGAACATGACGCCGGCCACCACTTCGATCCACCCGCCGGAGAACGGCACGGCGGTCATGCGTCGCTCCTCCGGTCCCCCCTGCCGCCGGCGCCCCGGCCGGGCTGCCGTTTCGCCTGCCGCAGGCGCTCGCCCCGTCCCGACCACTCGTCCCGCTC
>JABWBJ010000501.1 GCA_013360595.1 Gemmatimonadaceae bacterium
CGGCGCCCACGACGCGCTGCGCCGCGACGCGGCCCGCGCCATCGCGGGAATGGCCGATTGGCCGGGCGTCGCGGTCGGAGGACTCTCGGTGGGGGAGGCCAAGGCGGACATGTACCGCATGCTCGACGTGCTGCATCCGCAGCTGCCGCCGGCGCGCCCGCGGTACCTCATGGGCGTCGGGTTCCCGGAGGATCTGATCGAGGGGGTGCGCCGGGGCATGGATCTGTTCGACTGCGTGGCGCCCACGCGCATGGGGCGGAACGGCACCGCGTTCACTCGCGAGGGCCGGCTGAACATCAAGCGCGCGGAGTTCCGGGCCGACGCCCGTCCGCTCGACGAGGAGTGTACGTGCGGCGCCTGCCGCCGGTTCTCGCGCGGCTACGTCCGGCACCTGTACGTGTCGGACGAGATCCTGGGGCTCCGCCTGCTGTCCCTGCACAATGTACATTTCCTCGTTTCCCTGATGGGCGGCGCCCGCGCCGCCATCAGGTCGGGCGACTTCGAGAGCTGGGCCAGCGAATGGCTCGAGCGCCTGGCCTCCGGACCGGAATCCCCGTCATGAACGCCTCCCTCCTCGGCTACTTCCTGCTGCAGGCCGCGCCGGCGCGCGGCACCAATCCGATCGTGCCCCTTCTGATCCAGATGGGCGCGATCTTCGCGATCTTCTACTTCCTGATGATCCGCCCGCAGCAGAAGCAGCGCCGCCAGCACGAAGAACGGCTGCGCAACCTGCGGAAGGGCGACAGCGTGGTCACCGCCGGCGGCCTCGTGGGCGAGGTCGTCCACATCAGGGAGTCGGCGGCGGACGACGCGAAGGGCAAGACGATGGAGGACCACGTGACGATCAAGACCGGCGAGGCCCGCGTGGTCGTGGAACGGGGCCGGATCGCCCGCGTCGCCGGCGCCTCGGGAACGAGCGAGCCCCCGTCCCGGTGAGTCTCCTCGAGATCCACGTCCTCGGCTCACCGGTGCTTCGCACCGAGACCACGCCCGTCGCGCGTGTGACCGACGACCTGCGCCGGCTGGTCGACGACATGTTCGAGACGATGCACGCCGCCCAGGGCATCGGACTCGCCGCGCCGCAGGTCGGACGGCTCGAGCGTGTCGCCGTCGTGGAAGTGGACCGCGAACCGATCGTGCTCATCAATCCCGAGATCGTCGCCGAGTCGGGGAGCGAGCGGGCCGAGGAAGGGTGCCTGTCGATTCCGGACATCTACGGCGACGTCGACCGGTCGGCGCGCGTCACCGTGCGCGCGATGGACCTGGACGGCAACGTCTTCGAGCGCGAGGCCACCGACCTCCTGGCCCGCGCCTTTCAGCACGAGATCGACCATCTGCACGGCAAGCTGTTCATCGACTACCTCAGTTTCCTCAAGCGGCGGGGCGTCCTGGCCCGCTGGGAGGACCTGAAGGAGAAGTACCCGGGGCAGCGGCGCGTCCTCTCCCCCGCGTCCACGCCGAGCACCGCCGACGGGGTCGAGCCCCTGTGACATGCGGGTGCTGTTCTGGGGGACCCCGGAATTCGCGACCCCTCCCCTGCGCGCGCTGTTAGGCGAGGGGATCGACGTCGTCGGCGTCGTCACGCAGCCGGACCGCCCGCAGGGACGGCATCGCAGCACCCTGGTGCCGCCGCCGGTGAAGCAGGTGGCGCTCGAGGAGGAGATCCCGGTGCTGCAGCCGGAGCGCCCGCGGGGCGACGACTTCCTCGCCGCCGTCCGCGCCCTCGAGCCGGACCTTTCCGTCGTGGTGGCCTACGGCCACATCCTGCCGAAGGAGGTCATCGACCTGCCGCCGCAGGGGACGCTCAACATCCATGCGTCCCTGCTGCCGCGGTGGCGCGGTGCGGCGCCGATCCAGGCCGCGCTCCTGGCCGGCGACGCCGAAACCGGGGTGTCCATCATGCGCATGGTGCCGGCGCTGGACGCCGGGCCGGTCGTGCACCAGGT
>JABWBJ010000051.1 GCA_013360595.1 Gemmatimonadaceae bacterium
TCGTCCCCGGCCATCAGGCCCGGCTCGCCGCCTTCCTCGGCCGCTTCGCCCCCCGCGCCCGCACGCTCAGGTCCGTCCGCCGCATCCAGGAAGAGCGGAGAGCGGCCGGTCTGGAGTAGCGAGCGAGTAACGAGTTGGGAGTTGGGAGTTGCGAGTAGGGGGTATGAGCAGGTGCGCAGGCGACGCGCTCCCCGGGGCGTCGAAGCTCGGTGGCAGTGCCGAGTCACGAGTCACGAATCACCCCCTCACGATCCCGCATTCCCAACCCATTCCCTACAGGACCCTTCTCAGCCACTGCCCGGTAATCGACCTCGGATTCCGCGCCACGTCCTCGGGCCGGCCCATGGCGACCACTTCGCCGCCCCGTTCGCCGGCCTCCGGCCCCAGGTCGATCACCCAGTCCGCCAGCTTGATCACGTCGAGGTTGTGCTCAATCAGCAACAGCGTGTGCCCGGCGTCGATCAGGCGGTCCAGCACCGCGGCCAGCTTGCGCACGTCGTCGATGTGCAACCCGGTGGTCGGCTCGTCCATGAGGTACAGCTTGCGGCCGCTCTTCCGCTCGCCGAGCGCGAGCTCGCGGGCGATCTTGATCCGCTGCGCCTCGCCTCCGGAGAGCGTCGTGGCCGACTGCCCGAGCCGGAGATACCCCAGGCCGACCTGCTGCAGCTGCCAGAGCGCCTGGCCGAGCTTCTCTTCCCGGACGAAGAACCGGATCGCCTGGTCCACCGTCAGCTGCAGGACGTCGTGAATGCTTTTCCCCTTCACGGCCACTTCGAGCACGTCGGGCCTGAAGCGGCGGCCGCCGCAGGTGTCGCAGGGCACGAACACGTCGGCCATGAAGACCATCTCCACCTGCACCGTCCCCGCTCCCTCGCAGGCGTCGCACCGGCCGCCGGCCACGTTGAAGCTGAACGTGCCCGGCGTGTAGCCGCGCTGCCTGGCGAGCGGCTGCGAGGCGAAGATGCGCCGGATCTCGTCGTAGGCCTTCACGTACGTCACCGGGTTCGAGCGCGGCGTCCGGCCGATCGGCTCCTGGTCGATGAGCACGACGGCGTCGAGCGCCTCGACCCCGGTGAGCGCCCCATACGCACCCACGCGTTCGCCAAGGTGGCGCCGCGCGGAGTCCGCGCCGGCGAGCCGTGTCTCCAGGGCCCGAAACAGGACGTCGTGCACGAGCGTGCTCTTGCCCGAACCCGACACGCCGGTCACGACCGTCAGCGCGCCGAGCGGGATCTGGATGTCCACGCCCTTGAGGTTGTTCTCCCGCGCCCCCGTCAGCGTCAGTCGCGTCCGTGACAGCGGGCGACGCTTGGCCGGAACCGCGATGGACGCGCGCCCGGTCAGGTACTGGCCGGTGAGGGGACTGCGGTGGGCCTCCGTCATCGGCCCCTCGAAAACCACCTGGCCACCCTGCTCGCCGCTTCCCGGCCCGAGTTCGATCATGTGATCCGCCATCCGGATCGCGTCGAGGTCGTGTTCCACCACCACGACGGTGTTGCCCACGTCCCTCAGCCGGTGCAGCAGCGTGAGCAGGCGGTTCATGTCGCGCGGATGGAGCCCGATCGACGGCTCATCCAGCACGTAGAGCGTGTCCACGAGTCGTGCCCCGAGCGAATTCGCGAGGGCAATGCGCTGCGCCTCACCGCCGGAAAGCGTGCGGGTGGCACGGTCCAGCGTGAGGTACCCGAGGCCGACGTCGGTGAGGAACTGCAGCCGGTCGATGGCCTCGCGGAGGACGTGCGTGGCCACCCCGCGTTCGAACTCGCTGAGCGGGATCGCCGGCAGCCACGCGCACAGCGCCTCGATCGTCATCGCCGCCACCTCGGCGATCGATCGGCCGGCGATCCGGACGTTGAGGGCGTCCGGCTGCAGGCGCGCGCCCCCGCAGGGGCCACAGGTCCTCGCGCTCTGGTACCGGCGGAGGAAGACGCGGATGTACTGCTTGTAGCGCTTCGCCTCCAGGTCGGCGAGAAACGGGAGGATGCCCTTGTAGCTGCGCGTCCGGGCGTGGAGGAGCCCGTGCCGCTGCTCGGCGGTCAGATCGCGCCAGGGCCGGTTCATCGGGATCCCCTCGCGGGAGGCGAACTCGGCCAGCGTCCGCCGCCGGCCGTCGTACCGCGGCATGGTCCACGGTTCGATGGCGCCGTCGCGCAGCGACCGTTCGGGGTGCGGGACGATCAGGGCCTCGTCGTACTCCAGCACCGCGCCGAATCCATTGCAGGTGGGACAGGCCCCACGCGGGTTGTTGAAGGAGAAGAGCGCCGGCGACGGCTCGCTGGCGCGGAATCCGTCGTTGGGGCACTCGAAGCGGTCGGTGAAACGAAAGGGAATGGGGATTCCGGATTCGGGACTCGTGACTCGTACCCCGCTGTCGGCGAGTCCTGATGGGTCGCCACCGGCCGCGACCGCGGCTCCGGAGGCCGGGATGACGACGCAGTCACCGTCACCTTCGCGGAACGCCGTACCCGCCGCTTCCGCGATCCGCCCGGCCAGGTCCGGCGATGCCGACAGCCGGTCCACCACGACGAGCAGCTGCTTCGCTTTCGTCAAGGCAACCGGAGGCCCATCGAGGTCGTGCAGCTCACCGTCGGCAACGACCCGCAGGAAACCCTGCGCGCGCAGGTTGTCCCGGACCATGGCCTCCGTCACGGCCGCGGAGAGCCGCAGCGGAAAGGTCACCATGAACCGCGTTCCCGGTTCCAGCGACAGGAGGCGGTCCGTGACCGACTGCGGCGAATCGGGCTTCAGTTCACGGGCGCACCGGGGGCAGAAGGTTCGGCCGACGCGGGCCCACAGCAGGCGGAGGTAGTCGTAGACCTCGGTCGCGGTGCCGACGGTCGATCGCGCGGTCCGGGTGGGGTTCTTCTGTTCGATGGCCACGGCCGGCGACACGCCGTCCACGCTATCCACGTCCGGCCGTTCCATCCGCTCGAGGAACTGCCGGGCGTAGACCGACAGCGACTCGACGTACCGGCGCTGCCCCTCGGCGTACAGGGTGTCGAAGGCGAGGGAGGACTTGCCGGAGCCGGACGGGCCGGTGATGACCGTTAGGCGGCGTCGCGGCAGGGAGACATCGAAGCCCTTGAGGTTGTTCTGCCGGGCGCCCCGGACCAGGATCGCGTCCTTCACGACCCAAAGCTAAGCGACGACGGTCCCCCCTCCCGATGCGCGATTCGGCGGCGGAAGCGCGCTCCAAGTCCCGTCGTCACCGCAGCTTGCGTGTTCCGCGGGTGCCGGAATAGCTTCCCCCACCCCCACGCGGGCGGCGTGGAGTTCGCGGGTCCGGAGCACCGCGAATAGGTTCCCTCCCGCCGTCCCACCCCCGTTCACCCCAGATGCGACGATTCCAGGTTCGCGCGACCGTGACCCAGCCGGCTGAGGCATCCCGGAGCACGGGACGCCGCCCGAACCACAAAGGCACGCGACAGCAGGGGCACGTCGGCTAGTGGAAATGCACGTGGCGGCCCGCAGTGACGTGGGCATGGTCCGTTCGGGCAATGAGGACTCGTTCTTCGCGCACGCCAACAAGCAGGGCGGGCTGTTCATCGTGGCGGACGGCATGGGCGGGCACGCGGCCGGTGAGGTCGCCTCCGAAATGGCCGTCCAGATCGTCTCCAGGGAACTGACGGACCTGCATCAGCTGGTCGGCGACGCGCCGCGGGAGAAGGTCGCCGAATCGATCCGGAATGCGAATCGGGCCATCTACGATCGGACCATCAACGAGTCGGACAAGCAGGGGATGGGGACCACCGTCTCCGTGCTCCTGCTGGCCGGGCACCATTGGCTCATCGGTCACGTCGGCGACTCCCGCGTCTATCTGCTCCGCGATGGCGCCCTGTCGCAGCTCACCAAGGACCATTCCTACGTCCAGGAGCAGGTGGACGCCGGCCTGCTGACCCCGGAACAGGCGCGGTACCACCCGTACAGCAACGTCATCACCCGCTGCGTCGGGGCCGGCGAAGAGGTGGAGGCCGACACGTTCTCCGGTGAATTCCGGCAGGGGGACGTCTTCCTCGTGTGCAGCGACGGGCTGACCGGGATGGTGGACGACCGCCGGCTTCAGCAGCTGCTCCTGTCGCGGGCGTCGGCCGGCCGCATCGTGGACGCCCTGATCGCGGAGGCCAACTACCGCGGCGGCCTCGACAACGTCACGGCCGTTGTCGTGCAGATCATGTCGATGGACGAGGCCGACGAAGAAAAGACGGAAGAGGCGCCCGCCCTTCCGGGAACCACGCCTCCCGCCGGCAATCCCCTCACGACCGCCGCCTGATGGCGCCGGACACGGTCGGCTCGATCGCGGAGCTGTACCTGGGGAACGTCCTCTACGCCCTCGAGCGCTGCGCGCTCGCCCTGGAAGAGGAAGGGAAGCGGGAGGATGCGGCCTTCTACCGCGGGATCGCGCGGAAGCTGGCCGAGGCGCGGGGGCGGGTGAAGCAGGGTGGCGACGGTGGAGAGGGTCAGGAGGATTGATCCACGCGCTCCACCCTCGTCACCCTTGTCCCCCCCCTACACCAGCCTCTCCCCGTTCGCGACGCGCGCCCTCACGTCGGCCTCGGGCATCGTCGCCAGCCGCAGGACCGACGCCCGCTCGAGTCTCACGGGCCTCGCGGCGAACACCCGCAGCCACCGCGCCGAGCGATAGAGCTCGTTCGACAGCAGCGGAAGGTTGATCGCCCCTTCCAGTCCCTCGCCCTTGAGCCGGCGCACCTCGCCATTCCGTCGCAGGACCGGGAGATCGAGGTCCAGCATCTGGGTCTTGGCGGGATAGTCGATGAGCACCTCTCCGGGCCGCAGTCCGAGGTCCATCGCCACCTGATCCTCGGCGGCGGCGACCAGGCGGCGGTCGGACGCGACCCACTCGGCGCTCCCCTCCGGCAGCTCGGCGCTGGGGCACTCGAAGGCGCGCTTGTGCAGCCGCCGTTCGCGGAGGCCGCGCAGCAGCGCTGACGGTGCTCGCTCCTCCAGCTGGTGGATGAGGGATTCGTCGCTGAACGTGGCGAGCTCGCTGACACGCATGGCCCCCGAGTCGATGGCGTCCGCGACGAGCCGCTTGTACATCGCCGTCGCACTGCGCACGGCGTGGTGCCAGTACACGTTCCGGTACATCTGGTACTTCGCGAACAGCAGCGACTCGAGCGCCGAGAGCCCCTTTTCCGCCACGCCGACGACCTCGCGGCCCGACGCCGGGTCCGCGACCAGCGTCAGCGAGTGGATCAGGCGGTCGACGTCGATCTCGCCGTACGGGACGCCGCACATGAGCGCGTCCCGCTTCAGGTATTCGATCTTGTCCAGGTCCAGCGATCCGGAGATGAGTCCCTGGAGCGGGCTCTCGCTCACCCCGCGGATCAGGGCCACGATCCGTTCAGGGGCGTCCGGCGCGATGGCGGCACGGAGGATATCGCCGATCTCGCCCCGGGTCAGGATCGCGCCGGCCACTTCCTCATGGTGCGGCGCGCCGATCTCCTCGAGGGCATGGGAGAACGGATAGTGCCCGATGTCGTGCAGGAGCGCGGCCGCGGCGACGTGGCGCGCCTCCCCGGCGAGCCGGTCGCCGGGTGGCACCATCCGCGAGAGCGTGCGGCCGGCCAGGTGCCAGGCGCCGAGGGCGTGTTCGAATCGGGTATGCGTGGCCCCGGGATACACGAGGTAGGCCAGACCGAGCTGGCGTACATACCGCAACCGCTGGAAGGCCCGCGTGTCAACGAGCCGGACCGCCAGCTCGTCGAGCGCGATGTTGTTCCAGAGCGGGTCCCGGATGATGTCGAGCAACTGGCCGGCGATGGGAGGTGGTGGACGGGACGGCAGGGACTCCACGCGGCCGCCGGGGAGCGCTGAGGACAGCGGACCCGCCCGAGCGGTGGCGCGCGCTCCCGGCGCCGGGTGAGCCTGCCCCTTGGCTAGCGAGGCCCCGCGCCGCGAATCGTCTCGTCTACGTTGCCGAACTTCTCGAAGTTCCTGCGGAACATGTCGGCCAGCTTCCGCGCCTGCGCGTCGTAGGCGGCTGGGTCCTTCCACGTGTGGCGCGGGTTGAGCACGTCGGCCGGCACGCCCGTCACGGCCTTCGGGATCGTGAGGCCGAAGACGGGGTCCACCTCGGTCGGCGCGTTGCGCAGTTCACCCGACAGGACGGCCCGGACCATGGCGCGCGTGTACGGGAGCTTCATGCGCGACCCGACGCCGTACGGGCCGCCGCTCCACCCGGTGTTGACCAGCCACACGTCGGACCCGTGCCGGTCGATGAGCGCGCCGAGCATCTCGGCGTACTTCGTCGGATGCCAGACGAGAAAGACCGCGCCGAAGCAGGAGCTGAACGTCGCCTGCGGCTCGGTGACGCCGCGCTCGGTTCCCGCGACCTTGGCGGTGTAGCCGGACATGAAGTAGTACATCGCCTGCTCGCGGGAGAGTTTCGCGATCGGCGGCAGGACGCCGAACGCATCGGCCGTGAGGAAGACGATGTTCTTCGGATGCCCGCCCTTGCCGGCCGGCACGTGGTTCCGGATGTAGTGGAGCGGGTAGGAGGCGCGCGTGTTCTCGGTGATGCTCTGGTCGGAGAACTGGACGCGGCGCGTGACCGGGTCGAGCACGACGTTCTCGAGGATCGTGCCGAACATCTGCGTAGTGGCGAAGATGTCCGGCTCCTGCTCCGGCGAGAGGTTGATCACCTTGGCGTAGCAGCCGCCCTCGTAGTTGAAGATGCCGTGCTTGCACCACCCGTGCTCGTCGTCGCCGATGAGGGCTCGCTCGGGATCCGCGGAGAGCGTGGTCTTGCCGGTTCCCGAAAGGCCGAAGAAGAGCGCCGTGTCGCCGGCCGGGCCGATGTTGGCCGAGCAGTGCATGGACAGGACGCCGTCCTTCGGCATGAAGTAGTTCATGACCGTGAACATCGACTTCTTGAGTTCGCCGGCATAGCGGGTGCCGCCGATCAGGATCATGCGCCGCGCGAGGTGGAGCACGATGAACGTGCCGGTGCGGGTGCCGTGGCGTTCCGGCGTGGCGTGGAACTCCGGCGCGTGCAGCACGGTGAAGTTCGGGTCGAACGCGGCCAGCGCCTCGAGCGAGGGCCGGATGAACATGTTCCGCACGAACGCGGCGTGCCACGCGTTGGGCGTCACGTAGCGGACGCTCAGGCGGTGCGCCTCGTCGGCGCCGCAGTACAGGTCCTGCACGAAGAGGTCGCTTCGCGCGTCGAGGTAGCCGCGCACGTCGGCCAGGAGGCGGTCGAAGTGCTCGGGGGAGATCGGCTGGTTCACCTTCCCCCAGTCGACGTCGTGCTCGGTCGACGGTTCGCGCACGACGAACTTGTCGTTCGGGGATCTCCCGGTGTGCGGCGCGGTCGTGGCCACGAACGGGCCCATGTCGGCCAGCGTTCCCTCGCCGCGCCGGATGGCCGCCTCGAAGAGGGACGGGGCCATGAGGTTCCAGTGGACCTGGCCGGACGGGCTGAGGCCCTGGGCGGCCAGCTGGCGGCCGGGATCGGCGCTCGCGGCGCCGACAGGTTGAGTCTGCGTGGCCATGGAGTTCGAATCGACGGGTCTAGAGGGTCGGGGCGGGAACCGTCCCGGTCCCGGCCGGCGCCGGAGCCACCCGGTCCGCCGCGGGGCGCGAACGATCCTGCGCGTCCATGACGGCGACCGCCGCCATGTTGACGATGTCCTGCACATCGGCGCCCTGTTCCAGCACGTGGACCGGCCTGGCCATGCCCACGAGGATCGGGCCGATCGCCGTCGCTCCGCCCAAGTGGTGCAACAGCTTGTAGGCGATGTTGCCGGCGCTCAAGTTGGGGAATATCAACACGTTGGCCGGCTCTTTCAAGACGGAGAAGGGGAACGATTCAGTCAGCGTTGCGGCGTCGACCGCCGTGTCGGCCTGCATCTCCCCGTCCACCGTCAACCGGGGATCCCGCTGCCGGAGCAGCTGCACCGCCTGCGCCACCCGGGTCGCCTCCTCGCCGCGGACCGACCCGAAGTTGGAGAACGAGAGCATCGCCACCCGCGGCACCTCGCCGAGCGTCCGGACGACGCGGCTCGCCGCGTAGCCGATCTGGGCCAGCTGTTCGGCCGTGGGCTCGAAGTTCACCGTGGTGTCGGCGCAGAAGATGATCCGCTTCTCGAACACCAGCATGTACATCCCGCTCACGAGTCCGGCCTTGGGGTGCGCGCCGATCACTTCCAGCGCCGGCCGCAGGGTCTCCGGGTACGTGGTCGTGGCGCCGGAGAGCATCGCGTCGGCCACGCCGGTCGCCACCATGACGCAGCCGTAGTAGTTCGGGTTGTACAGGCGGCGGTTCGCCTCGACCAGGCTCATGCCCTTCCGCTGCCGCCGCTCCCACAGGTAGCGGGCGAACGCCTCGCGGCGCGGCGAGAGCTCGGCCGGATCCTCGATCTCGATGTCGTCGAGCGAGACGTGTTCCGACGCGGCCTTGCGCACGATCCGTTCGCGGTTGCCGAGCAGGATCGGGAAGGCGATGCCGTCATCCACGAGGATGCGGGCCGCCCGGATCGTGCGGCGCTCTTCGCCCTCGGCGAGCACGACCCGCTTCGGGTCGCTCATGGCCCGGTTGATGATGCCGCGCAGGACGCCGCGCGCCCGTCCGAGCCGCGCCTCGAGCTGCTCTCGATAGGCATCGACCTCGATGAACTCCTTCGCGACCCCGCTGGCCACCGCTGCCCACGCCACCGCCGGCGCGACCCACAGCAGCACGCGCGGATCGAAGGGGAAGGGGATCAGGTAGTCGCGGCCGAACTTCACGCGCTTGAGGCCGTAGCGCCGGGCCACGCTTTCGGGCACGGGTTCCCGCGCCAGCATGGCGAGGGCCCGCGTGGCGGCCATCTTCATCTCCTCGTTCACTTCGGTGGCGCGGGCATCCAGGGCGCCGCGGAAGATGAACGGGAAGCCGAGGACGTTGTTCACCTGGTTGGGGTAGTCGCTGCGACCGGTGGCCACGATCGCGTCGGGGCGCACGGCGGCCACCTCTTCCGGGAGAATCTCGGGGACCGGATTCGCGAGGGCGAAGACGATCGGGTCGCGCGCCATCGCCGCCACCATCTCGCGGGAAACGGTGCCGGCCGCCGAAAGCCCGACGAAGACGTCGGCGTCCACCAGGGCTTCGGCCAGCGTGCGCGCGGCCGTCGCGGTGGCGAACCGCGCCTTGTACGGGTCCATGTGTCCTTCGCGGCCGGCATGGATCACGCCCGCGCGGTCGCACATGACGATGTGCTCCCGGCGCACGCCGAGCCGCTCGTAGTGCATCGCGGTGGCGATGGCGGACGCCCCCGCCCCCGAGAAGACCACCCGCACGTCTTCCATCCGCTTGCCGACCACCTCGAGCGCGTTGATCAGCGCCGCGCCGGAGATGATCGCCGTCCCGTGCTGGTCGTCGTGGAAGACGGGGATCTTCATCGTCTTCCGCAGGGTCTCTTCGATCAGGAAGCAGTCCGGCGCCTTGATATCCTCGAGGTTGATTCCGCCCACCGAGGGTTCGAGGAGCTGGCAGAAGCGGATCACGTCCTCGGGCTTCGGCGAGTCGACCTCGAGGTCGAACACGTCGATGTCGGCGAACTGCTTGAACAGGTTGCCTTTCCCCTCCATGACCGGCTTCCCGGCCAGGGCGCCGATGTTGCCGAGGCCGAGGACGGCCGTGCCGTTGGTGACCACGGCCACGAGGTTGCCGCGCGCGGTGTACCGGTACGCGTCCTCCGGGTTCTTCTCGATCTCGAGGCAGGGTTCCGCGACGCCGGGGGAGTACGCCAGCGACAGGTCGCGCTGGTTGGCGAGCGGCTTGGTGGGAACGACCGCGATCTTGCCGGGTCGGGGGGAGCTGTGGTAGTCGAGGGCGTCCTGTCGGTTCATGGAGGAAAGTTAGCCCCTACGCCCGCCGCTGCAGCTTCCTGACGAGCCACGCCAGCAGCACGAACAGGCCCGAAACGGCGATCATCGTGGGCCCGGTCGGGAGGTCGAAGGGGATGGACAGCGCGAAGCCGAACAGCGCGGCGAGGACGCCGGCGCTCGCCGAGACGAGGAAGACGCCGGTCATCCCGCTGCCGAGCAGCAGTCCGGTCACGGCCGGGAGCACCAGGAAGTTGAAGACGAGCAGCACGCCGGCGAACTGCATCGAGATCGAGATGACGAAACCGAGGACGAGGTAGAAGCTCAGATCCCACCTGCCGACCCGATACCCGAGCGTCCGCGCCGTCTCCCGGTCGAACGACGTGAAGAGCAGCTCCTTGTGGAAGAACAGCTGTCCGCCAATGACGGGCCCCGAGGCGATCAGCAGCTCCAGGGTATCGGTCCGGGTGATGCCCAGGATGTTCCCCTGCAGGAAGATGTCGTGCGCTTCGCCGACGGAGCTCTTGGCGATGAGCAGAATCCCCGCGGACGCGGCGACGGCGTACCAGACGCCGATCCGCGCGTCCGGCGGAACGGGGCCGCGGAGCGGGCCGGCGAAGAACAGCACGCTGGCCAGGGTGGCCACGAGTGAAAACGCCTCGGGATGACCGGCGAGCGACGTGGCGATGCCGTGCCCCGCGAGCCAGTAGGCGAGCGCGATCCCCGCCGAGGAGACCTGGGCCAGCGCGGCGCCGACGAACACGATCCGGCGCAGGACGACGTACACGCCGAGGAGCGCGCACGTCACGGCGATGATCAGCGACCCGTAGAGGGCCTCGCGGAAGAGCAGGACGGCCTCAAGCATGGCGGTGAGCGCCGGGGCGGCGCTGCGCGAGCACGATCCGGTGTCCCTCGAACGAACTGACCTCCACCGGGATGCCGTACATCGCGCTCAGCGCCTGCTGCGTCAGCACGTCGGACACGTTGCCGACCACGTACCCGCCCTCGTACACCAGGGCCAGGCGCTCGACGTAGTTGGCGACCTCGTTCAACGCGTGGCTGACCATGACGACCGTGAGGCCGGTGCGCTCGTGGAGGTCGCGCACGAGCCCCAGGATCTGCGTGGTGGCGACGAGGTCCATGCCGTTGGTCGGCTCGTCGAGGACCAGAACGTTCGGTTCGCCGACGAGCGCGCGGGCGATCAGCGTTCGCTGGCGCTGGCCGCCGGAGAGCGCGTTCAGCGGCCGGTCGGCGAGGTGCGCGATGCCGACCTGG
>JABWBJ010000502.1 GCA_013360595.1 Gemmatimonadaceae bacterium
CGTGGGCGCTCCGTGGCTGATGGACCGGGCCGCTGAGGGCCTCGCCCGCGACCCGGCGCTCGCGGACCTCCTGGTCGGCGTCACCGGCGACTTCGTGCCCGCGAGCGAAGTCCTCGGACCGCGGTACATTCTACGCCTCCTGGCGGCGGCCCTTCACCGCTCGACACCGCCGCCCGGTTCAGTGCCGGAACCGGCGCCAACCGTGCCGCGACATGCCGATGGATCCTGACAGCTTTCGCTCCGCGCTGGGACGATTCGCGTCCGGCGTGACGGTGCTGACCGCGCGCGCCCGCGATCAGGACTTCGGGATGACCGTGAACGCCTTCTGCTCGCTGAGCCTGGAGCCGCCGCTGGTCCTGGCGTGCATCGGCCGGAGCGCGGACCTCCACGACGTACTCGTGAACGGCACGCGGGTGGTGTTCAACGTGCTGTCGTCGTCGCAGGAGGCGCTCTCCCGGCGCTTCTCCGAGGAAGAGGGCTCGCGCCGGTTCGAGGGGATCGGTTTTCATCGCGACCGGCATGGCATCGCCGTGCTGGACGACGTGCTGGCCTCGATCGAGGCGGTCGTGACCGCACGGTACGACGGCGGAGATCATTCCATCTTCGTTGCCGAAGTACTCAATGCCGCCACTCACGATCTGCGGCCCCTCCTCTACTACCGCGGCGGGTACGCCGAACTGGAGCGGTGAGCGCGCCGCGGCTCACGCCGGCCCGCCGTCGCGGCGTGGAAATCCTGGACGTCGAGCGCGATCCGGCGCTCCAGCGGCGGTCGCACCGCGACATCGCCCTGGCCAACCGGCTGTTCGGCGGCGCACACGCCGTGGAAGCGGAAGTTCTGCCGTTCCTGGAACCCGGGTTGTCGCCCGTCACCCTCCTGGACGTCGGCACCGGCACGGGCGACATCCCCGAACGCCTGCGGCGCGCTGCCGCAGCCCGTGGCGTCAGGCTCGAAGTCTTCGGACTCGACGGCCGCGCCGAGCTCGTCGCCGCGACCCGCGAGTGGCCGGTCCATGGCGTCTGCGGCGACGCGCTTGCGCTCCCCTTCACGGACCGTGCGTTCGACGTGGTGGTCGCCTCGCAGGTTCTGCACCACTTCACGGCGGCGGACGCCGAACGCGCGCTGCGTGAGATGCACCGCGTGGCGAGACGACGGGTCGTGGTCGCCGACCTCCAGCGCAGTTGGGTGGCCGTGGCCGGGCTCTGGCTGGTATCGTTCCCCCTGGGCTTCCACCGCGTCAGCCGCCACGATGGCGTGGTCTCCATCCTGCGCGGGTTCGAGGTGGACGAACTCCGCGGAATCGTGCGCCGCGCGGTCGGTGTCGAGCCGGTCGTGCGTCACCGTCGCGGGTGGCGCCTCACGGCCAGCTGGGATCCTGCGCAGGGGGGCAACGGGAGATGGGCGAGGTGAGCGGCGCAGGCAGACCTGGCGAATCGCTGGGACCGATGCCGGTCGGTCGCGCCATGGAGACGGTCGACGAACGGCTCGTTCACGCATCGGTGCGGGCCGTCTTCGACGTCGTGCGGCCGGTGGAGCAATGGCCGGCGTACCTGACGCACTACCGGTTCGTTCGCTTCCGGCGGCGCGATGCCGGCGGTGGCGGACTCGTCGAGATGTCGGCCAACCGCCCCTTCGGCCTGTTCAACTGGCCCACCTGGTGGCTTTCCGAAATGGAAGTGGACGAGCGTCGCCCGGCCATCCGCTTTCACCACGTCGGCGGCGTCACGAAAGGCATGGATGTGGAGTGGGCCTTCGAGGCTCGCGACGGCGGGACCCACGTTCGCCTGTTCCACGTCTGGGACGGACCTCGCTGGCCGCTCATCGGGGTCTTCGCGGCGACCGAGGTCATCGGTCCGGTCTTCATCCACGGAATCGCGAGCCGCACGCTCGAGGGGCTGGCGCGGGCCGCCGAGTCCGCGGCCCGCGGCTCGTTGGGCGGCC
>JABWBJ010000503.1 GCA_013360595.1 Gemmatimonadaceae bacterium
CTTCTGCGCGCCACGGCCGATTCGGCGCGGAGCGAGGCGATCTGGAAGGCCCTGGTCGCGAACCATGCGCAGTCGCCGGAGGCCGCCGAGTCGGACCTGGAGCTTGCGCGGCTCTTCCGCCGCCGCGGCGATGCCGCCGGGGCCATTGCCCGGCTCGAGCACCTCATACTGACTTATCCGCAGAGCGCGCTGGTCCCGCAGGCCCGGCGCGAACTGGAACTCGCGAAAGGGACGATCCCGCCCCCATGATGCGCCGCGTCGCCACGCTTGCCGCCTGTCTCGCCATCGCCGGCGCCGCCCATGCCCGCCCGGTGGCGGCCCAGCACCTGCTCGTCCCCATGGACGACCGACAGACGAACCATCTCAAAGCGTACGGGCTCGTCTTCAACGCCCTGCGAGACGGGCACAAGGCGGAGTGGTTCCTCAACTATCGCGGCGGCGCCTTCCTGATGCCGGATCTCCAGGAGATGCGGCGGCGCGCCACCCTCGACGGGATCCTCTTCGAGCCGATCGACAACGCCCGGCTGGCGGCGATCCGCGCCGAGATCGCCGCGAACAACATGGACGCGGTGGCGCTGGAGCGGGCGCCGAAGATCGCGATCTACACGCCGCCCAAGGCGCCCCCCTGGGACGACGCCGTCACGCTCGCCCTGCAGTACGCGGGGATCGAGTACACGCCCGTGTGGGACGACGAAGTGATCGCCGGCGACCTCGCGAAGTACGACTGGCTCCACCTCCATCACGAGGACTTCACCGGCCAGCTCAACAAGCTCTATCTCGGGTTCCGGGACGCGCCGTGGTTCATCGAGCAGCGCGAGCGCGGGCTCACCACGGCCCGCCGGCTGGGGTACGGCACGATCCCGGCGCTGAAGAAGGCGGTGGCCGAAAAGATGCGGCAGTACATCGAGAACGGCGGCTTCCTGTTCGCCATGTGCGGCGCGACGGAGACGCTGGGCCTCGCAATCGCGGCACACCAGACCGACATCGCCGGCAGCTTCGCGGATGGCACGCCGATCGACGAGAACGCCGACCAGAAGCTCGACTGGAACCGGGCGTTCGCGTTCCACAACGTGCACATCGAACAGAACGCGTTCGTCAACTCGATGAGCGACATCGACGGGCACCAGGTGAACGTGGCCGGGCGCCGCCAGCCGCTCGGTCAGTTCTCGCTCTTCGGCTTCTCCGCCAAGTTCGACCCGGTGGCGAGCATGCTGGTGCAGGACCACCGGCAGGTGATTCCCGATTTCTACGGCGTGACGACCAGCTTCACCCGCCAGACGCTCAAGCCCGGGGTCGTGATTCTGGCGAGCGAGGAGGGGGCGCCGTGGGTGAAGTACATTCACGGCGACTACGGCAAGGGTTCGTGGACATTCCTCGGCGGCCACGACCCCGAGGATCCGCAGCACAACATCGGCGCAGCGCCGACGGATCTGTCCCTCCACCCGAACTCCACCGGGTACCGGTTGATTCTGAACAACGTGCTGTTCCCGGCCGCGAAGAAGAAACCCCTGAAGACGTGAGATGAGTGATGGGTGACGGGAGACCGGGCCCGGTGGATGGCTCCCGTCTCCTCCCGGCCGCGGCCGGCGCCGTGCGCGCGGCCATCCGGCTGGCCGGCGGCCGCGAGGTGTGTTTCGTCTGCACGGTGGATGCCGACGGCATGGTGGCCACGGCGCGGGTCGTGGCCCGCGGCGACGCGAGCAGCGTCCTCGCGCTCCCGGGGTTCGCGAAGGCGGGCGAGCTGCTCCTCCACAACCATCCGTCGGGGGACCTGACGCCGTCGGAGCCCGACCTGCAGGTTGCGGCCCGGCTGCACGACACGGGCGTCGGCTTCGCGATCACCGACAACGACGCCTCGCGGCTGTACGTGGTGGTGGAGGTGCCGGCGCCGAAGGTGCTGGTCCCGCTCGACCTCGCCGCGATCGACGCCGACCTGGG
>JABWBJ010000504.1 GCA_013360595.1 Gemmatimonadaceae bacterium
GTGCTCGGCGAAGAACCGCACGCTCCGCTCCCCCCCAGGCGTCGTGCGCGCCAGGTCCAGGCCGGCGGCACGGTAGTAGAACCCGTCGTCGCGGCCGAAGAGGAACGCCCCGAGCCCCGCGCCGAAGGACAACGGCGCTCCCCAGTCGCTCGCCACCGCCAGCCGGCGGTACCCGGCCAGCCGCCACGTGGTGCGCCCGTTCGACCGAGCGACGCCCAGCTCCGCGTTCGGCTCCCAGTCCCCGGTCCCGATCCGCGCCGAACCGTCCAGCGCGTATCCGCGCCCCAGCTCCATCGTCCCCGCCAGACCCGTCGACAGACCCTCGACCCGGTTGTACCGCGTCTGGTTGAGCCCCCAGGCCCACTGCACCGGACGGGGAGCCCACGCCGGCTGCAGCCCGAAGTCCAGCGACTTGAGCAGCTCGTCGCGCTCCGCCACGCCGAACAGCTCCTCACCCGGATCGAAGATCGAGGGCGCCAGATCCGGCGAGTTCGCGAGGACGGTGGAATCGCACGGCACACGCACCGCGGTCACCAGTGCCCCGTCATACCGGTCATAGGAGCGCGTGTACGCCCCCGTGGCCGCGCACTCGGCGTCGCGTTGGCGGCGCCGATCCTCGGCGCGAGTGGCGGCGGCACGGGCCACGGCCCGCGCGCGCTCCCGCCGTTCCTCGCGCGTCAGCGTCCGTCCACTGTCGCCCGGAAACAGCGAGTCCCGGAGCGAGCGCGGCGGGGCCGGGATCGATGGCATCGCCTCCGGTCCGTTCACGCTCGCGTACGTGAACGACTCCTCGATCCGCACGGGCACGCGCATGAAGCCGGCCTGCGCGAACGCCATCGCGTACTGCGTGCGCGGCAGCCAGAAGCGCCCGCCGAACAGGCCGTACTCGATCGTGACCGCTTCGAGATTCGCCTTCAGCGGCGACATCAGGGCCTTCACCCACCCGGGGATGTCTTCCTCCTCCTCGAGCTCACGGAGATCGTTCATCCCCTCCCCGCGGCTGGCCGGATCCTCCTTCGCGCGCCGCGACTCCTCCTTCGCCACCGCCCAGATGTCCATCGGGGCGGCGAAGCGGTACACGGCACGGACCAGCTGCCCGTTGGCAATGTCGAACCAGAACGACCCGACCGACAAACGCCACTCGGGCCGCCGCGGCTCGACGCGAAGTTCCCGCAACGTGATCCGCGATCCGTCGGGGAGGCCGAAGACGAGCGAGTCCCCCGTGGCGTAGCGATAGTACGCCTCCGATCCGATGGCGATCGGATGCACGAGCTCCCGGTCGTCGACCTCGGCCCGCGCCAGCCCATCCCCCCCGATCCAGAGCTGCTCCTTCCCCGGGTAGTACGGGATCGGCGACATCCAGTCGCCGTCCATGTCCATGTTGCCGCCAAAGGCCGGCGCGGCCGCCCGCTGCCCGCTGATCTCCACCAGCGCGCCCGACGAGCGGGACCAGCGAACGCGGGACGCGATCTCGCTGCGGAACAGCATCCGGTCCCGCCCGATCGCTCGAAAACCGAGGCCGACCGAGATCCGCTGGTAGGTGCGCGCGTCGTACGACTCGAGCGTGGAATCCTGCCGCATCCGCGCCGCACGGGCCCGGTGCAGCAGGTCGCGGGCGCCGTCATCCAGGAAAGCCGAGCGCTCGAGGTCCGGCGTCACCGAATCGCGGCGCACCAGCCGGCGCTCACGGCCCGAGGACCGGATCGATTCCTCGATGACGACCGACAGCGAGTCGCGCCGCCGCTGCCGAAGGCTGTCCTCGCGCGTCGTCGGCCCCACCCGGACGGTTACCTGCAGGGCGAGTGACAGCGCGACGACGGCCAGCATGGTGGTCGGAACCTCGTGGACGGGACCGTATCTACGCCCGGCGGCCGCCACGGGTTTCCCCCGCCGGGCGGACCGTCGGCTCGCCCCCTACCGCGCCGGTGGCG
>JABWBJ010000505.1 GCA_013360595.1 Gemmatimonadaceae bacterium
CCGCGCCGACGACGCCTGGAAGGCGGGCGGTCTCAAGGCCCCCCTGCAGCGCTACGTCCGGATCGACCTCCGCCGCCTGGACTCGCTCATGAACCTCATGGGCGAGCTGGTCATCGCGCGCGGCCGCCTGGAACAGGTCGCCGCGAAGCATGACGATCCCGCGCTCGCCGACGCGACCGCGGCCGTGGGTCGCCTGGTGGGCGATCTGCAGGCGGGCATCCTGGCCAGCCGGATGGTGCCCGTCTGGCAGGTGTTCGATCGGTTTCCGCGCGTCGTCCGCGACGCCGCGCGATCGCTCGGCAAGGAGATCGACTTCGTGATCGAGGGCCGCGAGATCGAACTGGACCGGGCGCTCCTCGAGCAGATCGGCGATCCCCTCGTCCACCTGCTCCGGAACGCCGTCGACCACGGCATCGAGTCGCCCGAGGCGCGCGAAGCGTCCGGCAAGCCGCGGGCCGGCCGCCTCACGCTGGAGGCATCGCGGGACCGGTCGGCGGTTGTGATTCGCGTCACGGACGACGGTCGCGGGATCGACCGGGTGCGGCTTCTGGAGCGCGGCCGGGCGGAGGGGCTCGTCGATGCCTCGGTCACTGATCTGGCCGACGAGGACCTCCTCCGGCTCATCGCCCGCCCCGGCTTCTCGACCGCCGAACGCGTGACCGCGCTCTCCGGCCGCGGGGTCGGCGTGGACGCCGTCATCACCCGCGTGCGGTCCGTGGGCGGGTCGGTTGAGCTGCGGAGCACCGAAGGAACCGGAACGTCGATCACACTTCGTCTCCCGGTGACGCTGGCGATCATCCAGGCGCTCCTGGCGCGCGTGGGCGAGGAAACGTACGCCCTGCCGCTGACGCACGTCCGGGAGACGCTGAATCTCACGCCGGACGTGGTCCGCACCGTGCGCGGGACGGACGTGCTGGTCCTGCGGGAGGAAGTGCTCCCGCTCCTCGACCTGCGGCGGATCGTGGACCTCCCGGCGCGGGACGCGGAGGGGAGCCAAGTCGTCGTATTGGAGGTGGCGGACCGGCGGGCCGGCCTCGTCGTGGACCAGCTCCGCGGGCAGCACGAGATCGTCGTCAAGCCGATCGATGCGGCGCGCGGCGCGGCTTCGTGTTTCTCGGGGGCAACCATCCTCGGCGACGGGGTGCCGGCGCTGATCCTGGAGGCGACCAGTCTCTTGTAAGGGGAACGTGATGAACGACCTGTTGAGCCTGAAGCCCATGCAGCTGGACGCGCTGCGCGAGGTGGCGAACATCGGCGCCGGCCATGCCGCCACGGCGCTCTCGCAGATGACGTCGCAGCGCATCATGATCAGCGTTCCGCGGATCAGCATCACGCCGCTGGAGGACGTGCCGCCGCACATCGGCATGCCGGAGGAGCCGGTGGCCGCTGTCCTCATGAACATGCTCGGCGACCTGACGGGTCGGACGCTCCTGGTCTTCCCGAAGCAGACCGCGATGCGGCTGGCGGAGATGATGCTGCGCCGCGCACCGGGCACCTGCACCGAGCTCGGCGCGCTCGAGCGGTCGGCCATGATGGAGGCGGGGAACATCCTCAGCGGCGCGCACATGAACGCCTTGAGCGACTTCATGGGCATCATGCTCCTGCCGTCGCCGCCCAGCCTGGTGATCGACATGTCGCGCGCCGTCCTCACGACGGCGCACCTCCAGTTCGGCGACGATCCCAACTACGTCTTCTGCGTGGAAACCGAGTTCTTCCTGCGCGACGCCGCGCAGCGCGTCCGCGGGTTCTTCCTCCTGCTGCCTGACGCGCCGTCGCTGAAGGCGATCCTCCGGGCGGTGCGGCTCGCCTAGGCGGGCCGCCCCTGCCGCCGTGGCGCTGCCGTGATGATGCGCCCACCTGCCGTCCAGCCGTCGGAGCGAGATCGCGCCGTGCTGCGCGGGTTCAAGGCGCGTGTCGATCCGGCCG
>JABWBJ010000506.1 GCA_013360595.1 Gemmatimonadaceae bacterium
CGATCCGCGAGCTCGCGGATCCCGCCGGTCCGATTCGTGAGGCGATCCCCGCCCAGAGATCGTCCGGAACCGGCGGGTCCGCGAGCGCGCGGGCTTCGTTCCGCACGCGACGGAGCTGCGCGAGCAGGAGGCGGCACTCCTCGCACGCGTCGAGGTGCTGTTCGATCGCCCGACCCTCGGCGGCGGTCAGTTCGCCGTCCAGGTAGTCCGACAGGGAGTCCGTCCAGCGGTCGGTCATGGTCGCGTCACCCCTTCAGGCCAGCACCCGGCGCAGGAGCATCCGCGCGCGGTGGAGCTGGGCTTTCGTGGTTCCCGACGTGACGCCCATCGTCCGGGCGATCTCGTCGTGCTTCCAGCCCTCGACGTCGTGCAGCACGAACACCGTGCGCGCGCCGTCGGGGAGCAGGTCGATGGCCTTCTCGAAGTCGAGTCCCAGCTCGCGGCCCGACGGCCGGGCCGCCAGGCCCTCGAGCGTGTCCTCGCCGTCGAGGAACCGCGCGCGCTCGGTGGCCCACGACGCGCGGCGGCTGAGGATCAGGTTGACGGCCAGCCGGTGCAGCCAGGTCGAGAACTTCGCGTCACCGCGGAACGTGCCGAGCTTGCTCCACGCGCGCACGAACACGTCCTGCGTCAGTTCGGCCGCGCGCCGGTGCGAGGCCAGGTCCGCCGCGCTCCAGCAGGCATAGAAGCGCGAGACGAGGTTCCCCGACGAAACGACCACCGCTCCGCTCGACCGGATCAGTTCGAGCATCCCCGCCGGGATCCGGTCGAGGTACGGCACCGCGCCGCCCGCGGAGTACTCCATCGCGATGCGACGTCCGCCCACCAGCGCCGCCACGTGGGACTCGAGCGAGCGCCAGGAACTGTACACCACCTTCCCCCACGACGCCGGCCATGCGCGCCAGACGCCCTGTTCGATCGCGTGCGTCACGGCCACCGGCACGCCGGTCACGGGCACCCACACGAAGAAGCGGCGCGTCACATGCCCGCCCACACCCAGCAGCGCCCCGGCCACCGGATTCGTCCCGCGGAAGTCGTAGAACAGCCAGCCGTCCACGCCGGTGTCCCTGAGCGCGGCCTGGTACTCGCCCAGGGTGTCGGGCGTGAGCCTGATCGCGCTCACTCGGCCTTCGTCGGCCGCCACTCGGCGCGCCAGGTGCAGGTGCCCTCGCCGCGTGTGCCGCAGCGGACGTGCTCCACGCCGCCCACGCTGTTCACCATCAGCCGGAGCAGTTCCTTCAGTCCGGCTTCGTAGTACGTGCACCCGACGGAGCGCGGCGCCGTGTCGATGGTGACCGACCGCGTCACTTCCAGGTAGATCGACGCGCCGATCCGGGACACGCGCCCGTTGAAGTACCGCGCGGCCAGCCGGCGCGCGTGGCGGAGCGTCATCGGACGCGTGAAGAGCGACGGCAGGATCAGCAGGAGCCGGCGCGTGAAGGGCGAGATGCTCTGGTATGCCTCTCGCGCCAGGTACCGGCCGGCCGCGCGGAAGACCGCCTCCGCGTCCGGCCGCCGGCCGATGAGCCGCGCCAGTCCCACGGCCTCATCGTGCGACGTGCGCTGGCGGCGCTTCACGGCGTCGGTGAAGCGCCGGATCTGCATGTACACCGTGTCGCTAAGCCCCAGCCGCTTGTTGCGAAGATCGCTGACCAGTTCGGCGTCGACGTCCTCCTCCGGCGCGTCGACATGCCGGACGGCCTCGAGGAAGGAGAGCGGGAGAAGGGCGTCGACCGTGGCAGACATGGGG
Organism: Gemmatimonadaceae bacterium; assembly: GCA_013360595.1. Taxonomy (GTDB): domain Bacteria; phylum Gemmatimonadota; class Gemmatimonadetes; order Gemmatimonadales; family Gemmatimonadaceae; genus JABWBJ01. The sequence continues at coordinate 1,751 of JABWBJ010000506.1, forward strand.
GATCAGCGGGCTCGGGCACGCGAACGGTAACGGCCGCGAGGAAAGCGTTCAAGCAATCGGCGCCGGCCGCGCCGTGGTTCCCGCGCGGCCCGCGAGTCGCCACCTTGCAGCGCATGGCGCTCGCGCTGGCCGTGGCGGCGATTATCGCGTTCCTGGCGTACCGGTGGCGAGCGCT
>JABWBJ010000052.1 GCA_013360595.1 Gemmatimonadaceae bacterium
TCGCCATCGACCCCCTGCGCCGGCGGCGGCGGCGCCGGCGGCGCGTTGAACACCAGCTGCGCCCGCAGGAACCGCTCCGTGAACGTGGTGTGGATGTCCGCCATCAGGTCCACGAACATCGTGTACGCCTCCTGCTTGTACTCGATGAGCGGGTCCTTCTGCCCCCACGACCGGTAGTGGATCGCCGACCGCAGCTGGTCCAGGTCGTACAGGTGGTCCTTCCACTTCTCATCCAGCACGTTGAGCATCACGAGCGCCAGCAACCGCCCGCTGAAGCCCTGCCCGTGCTCGTCCCGCACCTCGTCGAGCGCGACCTCCTTGGCCAGGAACGCCTTGCGCGCCGCCTCCTGCGTCGCCTGCCGGATCCCCTCGATCGTGGTCGGCGGATCGTTCCCCTCCAGCTCCGGCACCACCAGCAGGTAGTGCATCAGCAGTTCCTGCTTCAGCAGCCCGTAGTCCCACTCGGCCTCATCCTCGAATCCGGCCATCAGGTCGGTGACACGCTTCTCGATCGCCCGGTCCACCATCTTGAGCGCTTCGCCGCGCAGCTCCTCGCCCCCGTCCAGCGCGAACGACCGCAGCGAGTAGATCACCTCGCGCTGCTGATTCATGACGTCGTCGTACTCGAGCAGCCGCTTCCGGGCCTGGAAGTTCTGGAGCTCCACCCGCTTCTGCGCCCCTTCGATCGACCGCGTGATGAGCGGATGCGTCAGGACCTCGCCCTCCTCGGCGCCCAGGCGGTCCATGAGCCGCGCGATGCGCTCCGACCCGAAGAGCCGCATCAGGTCGTCCTCGAGCGACAGGAAGAACTGCGACGCCCCCGGATCCCCCTGTCGGCCGGCCCGGCCGCGCAGCTGCCGGTCAATGCGCCGCGACTCGTGCCGCTCGGACCCGACGATGTGGAGTCCGCCGATCTCCTCCACGTCCACCAGCTTGCCGTCGAGGTCCTTCACCTGCGACGGCTTGGAGACCGTCACGCCCGCGCCCAGCTTGATGTCGGTCCCGCGGCCGGCCATGTTCGTCGCGATCGTGATCGCACCGGGCTGGCCCGCGCCCGCCACGATCTCCGCCTCGCGCTGGTGGTACTTCGCGTTCAGCACGTTGTGCACGAGCCCCGCGCGCTTGAACATCCGCGACAGCGTCTCCGACACCTCGACGCTCGCCGTGCCCACCAGCACCGGATACCCGAGGTCGTGCAGCCGTCGCACTTCCTCCACGATCGCGTTGTACTTCTCGCGCCGCGTCTTGAACACCAGGTCGTGCCGATCGTCCCGGATGCAGTCCTTGTTCGTCGGGATGACCGCCACCTCCAGCTTGTAGATCTGGTGGAACTCGGTCTCCTCCGTCTCCGCCGTGCCGGTCATGCCGGCCAGCTTCTCGTACATGCGGAAGTAGTTCTGGATCGTGATGGTCGCGAGCGTCTGGGTCTCGCCCTTGACCTTCACCGCTTCCTTGGCTTCCACGGCCTGGTGCAGGCCCTCGGACCAGCGCCGGCCCGGCATCGTCCGGCCGGTGAATTCGTCCACGATCAGGACTTCGCCGTCCTGCACCACGTAGTTCACGTCCTTCTCGTACAGCGCGTGCGCGCGCAGCAGCTGGTGCACGATGTGCAGCTTCTCGCTCTTGAGCGCGTACTCCGCTTCGAGCGCGCGGCGGGCCTCGATCTTCTCCTGCGGCGAGAGCGATTCGTCGTGCTCGATCCGGTGCACGCCCGTGGAGATGTCGGGCAGGACGAACTGGTCGTGGTCCGACGGCGACATCTCCTCCACGCCCCGGTCCGTGAGGTGCACCGTGTGCCCCTTCTCGTCCAGCACGTAGAACAGGTCGTTCTCCAGATCCCCGTACTGCTGCTTGCCCGGCCCGAGCTTGCGGTCGGCCAGGTAGTCCAGTTCCATCCGCTGGACCAGCTGCTTGACCCCGGTCTCCTGCAGCGCCTTCAGCAGGCGCTTGTTCTTGGGGCTCCCCAGCCGGGCCTTGAACAGCGCCACGCGCGCCGATTCGTCATCGCCGTTCGCCAGGAATCGCTCGCCGTCGGCGACCAGCGAGTTGGCCACTTCCGTCTGCCGCCGGACGAGCCGCTCGACGGCCGCGTTGTGCTCGGCGAACATCGCGTCGTTCTCGTTCCCCACCGGGCCCGAGATGATGAGCGGCGTCCGCGCTTCGTCGATCAGGACCGAGTCGACCTCGTCGACGATGGCGAACCAGTGCTGCCGCTGCACGCGCTGCTCGAGCGCGATCACCATGTTGTCGCGCAGGTAGTCGAAGCCGAACTCGTTGTTGGTGCCGTACGTGATGTCGCACTCGTAGGCGGCCCGGCGTTCAGCGGTCCCCGGCTGCGTGTCGTCCAGACAGCCGACGGTGAGGCCGAGGTACCGGTAGACGTGCCCCATCCACTGCGAGTCGCGGCGGGCGAGGTAGGAGTTGACCGTGACCAGGTGCGCACCCTTGCCCGGGAGCGCGTTCAGGTAGAGCGGCAGCGTGGCCACGAGCGTCTTCCCTTCGCCGGTGGCCATTTCGGCGATGCGGCCGAGGTGCAGCTGGATCCCGCCGATGAGCTGCACGTCGTAATGCACCATGTCCCACGTCAGGTCGCGCCCGGTGACGCTGACGGTGGTGCCGAGCAGCCGCCGCGCGGCCTCGCGCACGGTGGCAAATGCCTCGGGCAGGATCTCGTCGAGCGTATCGCGGAGCACTTCGCGGAGTTGCCCCTCGAGCCCGCCGCGGCCGTCGGCGCCGCCCAGCGCGGCGTCGACCGCGTCCCGGTCGGCGGCCTCCCTGGCGACACGCTTCTGCTCCTTGAGCTCGGCGATCCGCCGCTCGATGTCGTCGGTGCGCTCATGAATGAGCGCGCGGAACTTCGCCGTCTGCGCCTTGAGCTCCGACTCCGGGATCCCCTTCAACCGTTCGCCGATCTCGTTGATCTCGTCGACGATCGGCTGCACGCGCCTCCGCTCGCGTTCGTGGCGCGAACCAAAGACCTTGGTGAGCAGCGTCTTGACCATGCCAGCCTCTATCGGTACAACTCGTTGGTGTCGATGTACTGTGCCACGGCGTCGGTGACGAACCCGCGAATCGGCCGCCGGGCCGCCACGCGCCGCCGGATCTCGGTGGAGGACACGTCGATGCGCCGGGCCGGGAGCGCCTGCGGCACCGCCGCCTCGTTCCCGCCGATGGCCCGAACCCTCTCGCTCACCTCGTCCGCGCTCAGGTCACGCCGGCCGCCGCCGCCCCCCGAGCGCGTCAGCACGACGAGGTGGGCGAGGGCCACCACGCGCGGGGCGTCGCGCCACTGGTCCAGCATTGCGAAGGCATCGGCTCCAATCAGGAAGTAGCGGACCGCTTCGGGGAGGCGGCGCGCGTACTCCTCGAGCGTGTCCACCGTGAAAGATAAGCCGGTCCGCTGGATCTCGATTTCGTCGAGGGAGAACCGGGCGTCCCCCTGAATCATCAGCTGAAGCATCCGCAGGCGGTGGCTCGCTGCCGCCACCGGCAGGTTCCGTTTCAGCGGCTGCTGCGCCGCCGGCACGAAGACCAGCCGGTCGAGCGCGAGCACATCGTGGGCGTCGGACGCGGCGATCAGGTGACCGACGTGCGGTGGGTCGAAGGTCCCGCCCAGCAGGGCGACCCGCACGGCCTAGCGGTCGCCGGGCACGACCGGCCTGGGCGGCACAGGGCCGCAGGTGGACGCCACCTCGGGGTCCGCCGGGTACTTCTCCCGAAGCGTCTTGCAAACGTCGGCCTTGTCGTCCTTGTACCTGATCGCCTCGTAGGCCTGCGCCAGCCGGAGGTACGCGTCGCGCGAGCGGGCGGTCTCCGGGTACTTCGTGACCACGTCGCGCATGTAGATGATCGCCGAATCCCACGCCTTCCGGCGCAGGTAGTGCATGCCGCTCTCGTAGTCCTTGGTGGCGAACCACTCCTGGAGCACCGCCAGCTGCCGGCGCGCCGAGTCGGCAAACTCGCTGTCCGGGTACAGCCCCAGGACCAGCTCGAACGTCGACGCCGCCTCGCCGCCGTACAACGGGTCGAGCACGGGCTTCCGCCACATCTCCTGGTACTCGCGGCCGGCCCGGTACAGGGCGTCGTCCGCCAGCGTGTCGGTCGCGAAGCTCTCGGCCAGGCGGGCGTACGACTGCGCCGCCAGCAGGTGCTCACCGCGCCCGGCATACGCCGCGGCAAGGTGGAAGTGCGACAACGGCAGGAGCGTGTCGCGCGCCGGCAGCTCGAGGGTCAGCTTCTCGAAGATCTGGACCGCGAAGTCCCACTTGCGTTCACGAAGCTGCTCGACGCCGGCGCCGTAGAGCGCCTCGTTGTTCGGGTACTGCCGGAGATTGAGGGTGCGCAGGCAGCCGGAGAGGGCGACCAGCGCGACTCCGGCGGCAAACGCGTTCTTTCGGTGCAAGCCCATGGCGGGTGGCAGGTACCCGTCGCTCTGGCGTCGGTTCAGAGGGCGAAAGCGCTTGGCAGTTCGACGCTTCCGGTGAACCGCTAAAGATAATCGGTCGCCCCGCCAGCCAGTGGGTGCCTGGCGGCCCTTCGCCCCGTCACAGGACCTGCCGGAAGTACTCGATGGTCCTCATGACCCCCTCCCGGAGCGACACCGCCGGCTCCCAGGCCAGCAGGGTCCGGGCCCGGGTGATGTCGGGTTGACGGACCTTGGGATCATCCGTGGGCAGGGGGCGGGTGACGATGGGCGACTTCGTTCCGGTCAGCTCCACGACGAGCTCGGCCAGTTGCCGCACGGTGAACTCGTTCGGGTTCCCGATGTTGGTGGGCTCCGCGTCCCCATTCATGAAGAGGCGGTAGATCCCCTCGACCTCGTCGGAGACGTAGCAGAAGGAGCGCGTCTGCCGGCCGTCGCCGTAGACCGTCAGAGGCTCGCCGGTGAGAGCCTGGACGATGAAGTTCGACACCACGCGGCCGTCCCTGGGGCGCATGCGCGGGCCGTACGTGTTGAAGATGCGGACGATCCTGGTGTCCACCCCGTGGTACCGGTGGTAGGCCATCGTCATCGCCTCGGCGAAGCGCTTGGCTTCGTCGTAGACGCCGCGCGGCCCGATGGGGTTCACGTTCCCCCAGTACGACTCGGGTTGCGGGTGGACCAGCGGGTCGCCGTACACCTCGGAGGTCGAGGCGAGGAAGAAGCGGGCCCCCTTGGCCTTGGCCAGCCCCAGGGCGTTGTGGGTGCCGAGCGCGCCCACTTTCAGCGTGGCGATGGGGTGCTCGAGGTAGTCCACCGGGCTGGCGGGCGAGGCGAAGTGCAGCACGCCGTCGAGGGGGCCGGCGACGTAGGTGTAGGTCGAGATGTTGTGGCGGACGAACTCGTAGCGTTCGTTGCCCGCCAGGTGGGCGATGTTGTCCGGGTTGCCGGTGATGAAGTTGTCGAGCCCGACCACGGAGTGGCCGTCCGCGAGGAACCGGTCGGCGAGATGGGACCCGAGGAAGCCGGCGGCGCCGGTGATCAGCACCCTCATTGAGGCCTCCCGATCGAGCGGTAGGTGAAGCCGAGCGCGGCCAGCTTCTCCGGCGCGTAGAGGTTGCGGCCGTCAATCACGACCGGGCGCTTGAGGGCCTGCTTCATCCGCTGGAAGTCCGGGTGCCGGTACTCGTTCCAGTCCGTGACGATGACGAGCGCGTCGGCGCCGGCCAGGGCCTCGTAATTCGTGGCCGCGTAGGCGATGCGGTCGCCGAGGCGGCGGCGGGCCTCGTGCTCGGCCGCGGGGTCATGGGCCACGACCCGGCCGCCGGCGGCCAGCACGGACTCGATCAGCGTCAGCGCCGGCGACTCCCGCATGTCGTCGGTGTTCGGCTTGAACGAGAGACCCCAGACGGCGACCTGAAGGCCGGCGACCTGGCCGCCGACCGCTTCGCAGAGCTTCTCGAACAGCCGGGCCTTCTGGCGTTCGTTGGCCGCTTCGACGGCCTCGAGCACCCGCAGCGGGGAGTGGTGCTGCCGGGCGGTGGCCACGAGCGCCTTGACGTCCTTGGGAAAGCACGAGCCGCCGTACCCTGGCCCCGGAAAGAGGAAGGACGGGCCGATCCTGGCGTCGCTGCCAACGCCTTTCCGCACGAGGTCCACGTTGGCCCCCACGCGCTCGCAGAGCGCGGCGATCTCGTTCATGAACGAGATGCGCGTCGCCAGCATCGCGTTGGCGGCATATTTGGTCATCTCGGCCGACGGGATGTCCATGAAGATGATCGGCTTCCCGGTGCGCACGAACGGCGCATAGAGCTCGGCCATCACGCTGCGCGCGTGGTCGGAGTCCACACCCAGGACGACGCGATCGGGCTTCATGAAGTCGTCGACCGCGGCGCCTTCCTTCAGGAACTCGGGATTGCTGCAGAGGTGGAAGGGGAGCCTGGCGTTGGCGGCGACGGCGGCGCCGACCCTGGCCGCGGTACCCACCGGGACGGTGGACTTGGTGACGATCACGAGTTCGCGGCCCATGTGCCGGCCGATCTGGTCGGCCACGGTCAGGACGTGGCGGAGGTCGGCGGACCCGTCCTCGTCAGGCGGCGTTCCGACCGCGATGAAGACGACGTCGGCGCGCCGGATGGCGGCCGGGACATCGGTGGTGAACGTGAGGCGCCCCTGCTGCTGGTTGCGCTCCACCAGCGTGTCGAGGCCCGGCTCGAAGATCGGGATGACGTTGCGCCTGAGCCCGTCGATCTTGGCGGCGTCGGTGTCGGCACAGGAGACGTCGTTACCGGTCTCGGCCAGGCACGCGCCCACGACGAGCCCGACGTATCCGGTCCCGATGACGGAGATGTTCACAAGGGGAGGAAGATGGTGGCGGCCCGGGCGGGTGTCACGCCGGGCGGTGGTTTGCCAGCTGCACGATCCGCGCCCGCGAGGGCCGCAGCCGCGCCGTGGCGTTCCGCGTGTCGACGAGCAGGCGCGCGTGATCGGCGACGAACTGGTAGTCGACCCGCGAGTGGTCGGTGACAATCACGACCGCGTCGGCGCGCTCCAGGGTCTCCGCCGTGAGCGGGACCCCCGACCTCGAATGGCCATCCTCGCGGAACGAGGCCACCCACGGATCGTGGTAATCCACGCGCGCGCCGCGTTCCTCCAGCAGGCGCATGACGTCCAGGGCCGGGCTTTCGCGCATGTCGTCGATGTCGCGCTTGTAGGCGATGCCGAGGATCAGGATGCGGCTCCCCTTGACCGCCCGCTCGTCATCGTTGAGGGCCCGCGCCACCTTGCGCACCACGTACTCCGGCATCTCGGAGTTGATCTCGCTGGCCAGGTCGATGAAGCGCGTCTTGTAGTTCAGCGTGCGCATCTTCCAGGCGAGATAATGCGGGTCGAGCGGGATGCAGTGACCGCCGATCCCGGGACCGGGCGTGAACTTCATGAAGCCGAACGGCTTGGTCGCGGCGGCGTCGATCACCTCCCACACGTTCACGCCGAGCTTGTCGCAGACGATCGCCATCTCGTTCACGAGTCCGATGTTGACGGCCCGGAAGGTGTTCTCGAGGAGCTTCACCAGTTCAGCCGCCTCGGCGCTCGTGACCGGCACGACGGTCTCGATGCACTGCGCGTAGAGGGCGGCGGCGACTTCGGTGCAGGCGGCGGTGACGCCCCCGACGACTTTCGGTGTGTTCTTCGTGTGCCAGGTGGGGTTCCCCGGGTCCACCCGCTCGGGACTGAAGGCGAGAAAGATGTCGACCCCCACGTGCCGGCCTTCCTGTTCCAGCCGCGGCTGCAGCACCTCGCGCGTGGTGCCGGGGTAGGTGGTGCTCTCCAGGACCACGACCATGCCGGGGTGGCTGTTGCGGGCCACGGTCTCGGTGGCCGCGTTCACGAAGCTCATGTCCGGATCGCGGGTCTTGGAGAGCGGCGTGGGCACCGCGATCGAGATCGCGTCGCACTCGCGAAGGCGCGTCTCGTCGGTGGTGGCGGTGAACGTTCCGGCGCCGACGTGTGCGGCGACGCTCGCCGCCGGGACGTCCTGGATGTGGGATTTCCCGGCCATCAGGTCGCGGACCACACGTTCGCTGACGTCGAACCCGACGACGCGGAACCCCGCCTGCGCGAACTCCATCGCCAGCGGGAGACCCACGTACCCGAGTCCCACGACGCCCACCACCGCCCGGCGGTCGCGGATCCTTGCCAGCAGCTCGTCTTTCATCGTAGGGGAATTCGAGGCCACGGTTCCGGGCTAAAGACGCTCAGCGGCCGTAGAAGGCACGGACCGCGCCGACCACCTCGTCCAGCTGCGCCGAGGTCAACTCGGGGTACACGGGCAGCGACAGGACCTCTCTCGCCGCGCGCTCCGACTCCGGGAAGGCACCCTCGCGGTAGCCGAGGTACTCGAAGCACGGCTGCCGGTGCAGCGGGACCGGATAGTAGATGGCGCTCCCGATCCCCCGGGCCTTGAGGTGCGCCTGGAGGTCGTCGCGCCGCTCGACGCGGAGCGTGTACTGGTTGAAGATCGACTCGTTCGCCGGATCGATCACCGGCGTGCGGACCTCGGGGACGTCGGCGAACGACGACGTATAGTAGGCGGCGTTGGCGCGCCGGGCCGCGCTCCAGTGGTGCAGGTGCGGGAGCTTGGCCCGAAGCACGGCCGCCTGGAGCGCGTCGAGGCGGCTGTTGTAGCCGACCTCGTCGTGATGGTACATCTGCATCCCGCCGTGGACGCGAAGCCGGCGCAGGCGCGCGGCCAGCGCGTCGTCCTGCGTCACCATCATGCCGCCGTCGCCCCAGGCGCCGAGGTTCTTCGAGGGGAAGAAGCTGAAGGTGCCGATCGTCGCGCGCTCGCCGGCCATGACGCGCTGCCCGCCGATGGCGCGCGAGGCACCGATCGTCTGCGCCGCATCCTCGATGACGGGCACCCCTGGCGTGAGCGACGCGAAGGCCTCGAGCGGGGCCATCTGTCCGAACAGGTCCACGGGGATGATGGCCCTGGTGCGCGACGTGCAGGCGGCGGCGGCCGCCGCCGGCACCATGTTGAACGTGTCGGGATCGATGTCGCAGAACACGGGACGCGCGCCCACGTTGTGGATCGTCCCGGCCGTGGCAAAGAACGTGAACGGGGTCGTCACCACCTCGTCGCCGCGCCCGATGTCGAGCGCCCGCAGGGCCAGGAGGAGGGCATCGGTGCCGCTGGCGCACCCGATGGCGTGCTTCGTCCGCGACAGCCTCGCGACGTCTTCCTCGAGCTGTTGGACCGGGGCCCCGAGGATGAACAGCTGGTCGTCGACGACCTTCATCATCGCGGCCACAACTTCGTCCCTGATCAGGGAGTGCTGCGCGCGGAGGTCGAGCAAGGGGACAGGCATTGGATGGCCGATGGCAGATGGCAGATAACAGTATAGACAGAGTCGAAGTGCGGGCCGAGGACGACAGACCCGCCCACACGTGGTGCCGGCAACCTACTGCCGGCTCTTCAACGGCAGCGCCACCTCGCACCCGGTCCTGGCCGACTCGTAGATGCCGAGGATGAGTTCCAGCGACTTGCGCCCGGCGCGCCCGTCCGTCTCGGGCTGCGCCTCCCCGCGGAGCACGGCCAGCACGTTCCGGTAGTAGCCGGCGTGCCCGAATCCGTACACGGTCGGCGGGTTCGTGGCGGCCGCGTCGACCAGCTTGTCGTCGTCGTCGTAATCGGCGAAGGCCCAGTGCTCGATGCGGTTCACCGCGGTGCCGCCTATGCGCACGGTGCCCTTCTCCCCGAGCAGCGTGAACGAACCCTCCAGGTTCCGCGGGTACGTCAGCATCGTCACTTCGATGACCCCGAGCGCGCCGGACCTGAACTTGAGCACAGCGACCCCGGTGTCCTCGGTTTCGACCCGTCGCGCCAGGGTGGCCGTCTTGGCGACGACGCTCTCCACCGGACCGACCAGCCACTGGATCAGGTCCACGTAGTGAGACGCCTGGTTCATGAAGGCCCCACCGTCGAACTCCCAGGTCCCGCGCCACGGGGCCTGGTCGTAGTACTCCTGCGGGCGCGTCCAGCGCACGGTGGTGTTGGCGAGATACAGCCGGCCGAAGCGGCCCTTGTCGAGGGCCCGCTTGACCAGCTGCACCGACGGATTCAGCCGATTCTGCTTGACCACGAAGAGATGGACGCCGGCCTGGTCGCAGGCGTGCACCAGATCGTCGGCGCCCTGGAGCGCGATGGCCATCGGCTTCTCGCAGATCACGTGCTTCCCGGCCCGCGCGGCCTGGATCCCGTGCTGCGGGTGCAGGCCCGACGGGGTGCAGATGGCCACGGCGTCGCACGCGACCTCCTCCAGCATCGCCGCGTACGACGTGAACCACGGCACCTCGTTCCGCTCCCCCGCGGCGCGCGCCCGTTCCTCGATGATGTCGCAGACGCCGGCGAGCTCCAGCCCCTCGACCTCACGGATGGCCTCGAAGTGCGTGCCGGCGATCCGGCCGCAGCCGACCAGCGCCACCTTCACCACGGCGCTCACGGTTCGACCCTCCGGAGCCTGCCGTCCTCCAGCACGTACCGGAGGCCGCAGGCGGCGCACCGGACCGAGGCCGCTGCCTCCGCTGCGCTCGCCGCACCACGCTCGGCGCCCCGGAGCATTTCTCCGCACTGGCACGCCCACCCCGTGCGGCGGGCGGGGACGCCGGTCATCACGGCGTACGGCAGGACGTCCTTCGTGACCACCGCCCCCGCCCCGACGAACGCGTACTCGCCCAGCGTCACGCCGCAGACGATGGTGGCGTTGGCGCCGATCGACGCCCCGCGCCTGACGAGAGTCTTCCGGTACTCGTGCCGCCGCGGCACGTGGCTGCGCGGATTCAGGACGTTCGTGAAGACCATGGACGGCCCGCAGAACACGTCATCGTCGAGCTCGACGCCCTCGTAGATCGACACGTTGTTCTGGATCTTCACGTTGTTGCCGATCCGCGTGCCCGGCATCACCACGACGTTCTGCCCCAGGCTGCACCGCTCGCCGATGACCGCGCCCGGCATGACGTGGCAGAAGTGCCAGATCCGCGTCCCGTTCCCGATCGTGGCGCCATCGTCGACGTACGCCGACTCGTGGATGAAGGGCGGG